>JALYSS010000146.1 GCA_030854685.1 Pseudomonadota bacterium
GTCGCGCGGCACCTCTACGACAGCGCGGAGGAGCCTGCGCCGTACGCGGAGATCGCCGGGCTCGAGCATTTCGACAAGGTGATTGCCGTCGACCAGAGCCCGATCGGGCGCACGCCCCGCTCCAATCCCGCGACGTATACGGGGCTTTTCACGCCGATCCGCGAATTGTTCGCGCAGGTGAAGGAATCGCGCGAACGCGGCTATGGCCCCGGGCGCTTCTCGTTCAACGTGAAGGGTGGACGCTGCGAGGCCTGCCAGGGTGACGGCCTCATCAAGGTCGAGATGCATTTTCTTCCTGATGTGTACGTGCCGTGCGACGTGTGCCACGGCCAGCGCTACAACCGTGAGACGCTCGAGATCCGTTACAAGGATCGGAACATCCATGACGTGCTGTCGATGACCGTCGAGCAGGCGCACGCATTCTTCGAGGCGGTGCCGAGCGTCGCGCGCAAGCTCTCCACGCTGCTCGACGTGGGCCTCGGCTACATCACGCTCGGCCAGTCGGCGACGACGCTGTCGGGCGGCGAGGCGCAGCGCGTGAAGCTCTCGCTCGAACTGTCGAAGCGCGACACCGGGCGCACGCTCTACATCCTCGACGAGCCGACGACGGGACTGCATTTCCACGACATCGAGTTGCTGCTCACCGTGCTGCATCGCTTGCGTGACCACGGCAATACCGTCGTCGTGATCGAGCACAACCTCGACGTGATCAAGACTGCCGACTGGATCATCGACCTCGGTCCCGAAGGCGGCGCTGGCGGTGGACAGATCATTGCGCAAGGCACGCCGGAAGCGATTGCCGGCGTCGATGCGAGCTATACCGGCCGCTATCTGAAGCCGGTCCTGCTCGCGCTCGAAGCGGCGCGCGCGGCCAATGCACGCGGCGAGCGCCGCGCGAACGACCGTGCAGCGCGCGGACGCAAGGTGTCGACCGACCTGCTTGGCTAAATTGGGGTCAGAGCCGAAATATCTCGTAATCGGGGTCAGAGCCGAAATATCTCGCTAGGACGATCGGCCTATCGCGTCCGATCCAGGTTGTTTCTTATCCTGATCAATTTCGTGAGCCGATCATGCCCCGCAAGCCACGCTTTGCATTGACCGATCTGCCGCTGCACGTGGTTCAACGCGGCAACGATCGTCAGCCGTGCTTTTTCGAGGACCGCGACTACCGCGTTTATCTGAGGGCGCTTGCGGACGCCGCATTGCATTACCGGGTGCTCGTTCACGCCTACGTGCTGATGACCAACCACGTTCACCTGCTGTTGACGCCGCGATTCGCCGGTGCCGTACCGAGACTCATGCAATCGGTCGGCGCGCGATATGTCTGGCACGTGAACGCCACCCGGGAGCGAACGGGGACGTTATGGGAGGGCCGCTACAAAGCGTGCCTGGTGGCGAGCGACGAGCACGTGCTGATGGCCTGTCGCTATATCGATCTCAATCCCGTGCGGGCGGGTATGGTGAGCGGTCCGGCGGATTACCGGTGGAGCAGCTATTCGGTGCTTAGCGAACGTCGATCCGATGCGCTGTTAACGCCGCACGATGCCCTTCTCGCGCTTGGAGTACCGCGCGGTCCTGCCTATATCCGATGGTGCGCGGACGCGAACAATGACGAGGAAGTGGAGCGGCTCCGCGAGGCTACCGGACGTGAACTCGTGTTCGGTTCCGATACATTCAAGGCGGAAATCGAAACGATGACGATGCGACCGACGAGCGGAAAGACTCGAGGTCGACCTCGCGTTTCGAAATGCGCGGTGTAAATGGTTTACGAAGCGGGTGCCTCCTCACATCGACATATTTCGGCTCTGACCCCAATTAACGGCGAACACATCGACCGCCTGCGACTTGCCGCGTACGGTGACCGGACCGAGGGCCTCGGTCGCGATGGATGTGCGCATGCCGGCGCGCGTCGCATCGTCGATAAGGATCGAGCGCTCGGCCGCCTTCGTGTGCGCCTCGAGTCGCGACGCCAGGTTCACCGTGTCGCCGATGCACGTGTACGTCGCGCGCTCATTGGTCCCGGTGTAGCCCGCGACCATCTCGCCCGACGCGATACCGATGCCGATGCGGATCTCCGGCTTGCCCGACGTCCGCCGCTCGGCGTTGAAGAGCGTCATCAGCTCGATCATCTCCAGCGCCGTGCGAACGGCGGCGTCGCAATGGTCGGGCAGCGGCAGCGGTGCGCCGAAAATCGCCATCAGGCCGTCGCCGGCAATGTGGCTGACAATGCCGCCATGTCCGCCGATCGCGTCGAACATCAGCGTGTAGTACGTGTTGAGCAGCTCGATTGTCTCCTCGGGCGGCTGCGATTCGGCGAGCGGCGTGAAGCCGCGGATGTCTGAGAACATCACCGACGCCCGAACGCGTTTCCCGCCCAGCGCAAATCCCGACCGCTGCAGGTCCTGCGCCACTTCCGGCGTCGCGAACCGCCGCACCAGCGCTTTCTGCTGATCGCGCAGCCGCTTCTTCTCGAGGGAGGCGCCGATGCGCGCCTTCAGCAGCACCGGATTGATCGGCTTCGGAAGATAATCCTCGGCGCCGAGCTCGATGCAGCGCACGACATTGTCGAGGCCTTCGAGCGATGACGTGACGATCACCGGCACGTCGCGAAGCTGAAGGTCGCCGCGGATCTGCTCCAGCACCTCGAACCCGTCCATCTCCGGCATTTCGATGTCGAGCAGCACCAGGTCGAACGGCTCGCGTCGCAGCGTCTCGAGTGCGACGCGGCCATTCTCCGCGACCGCCACCCGGTGGCCCATCAGCTCGAGGTTGCGCGTCAGCAGCAGCCGGTTGACCTTGTTGTCGTCGACGACCAGCAGGCGCGCGCTGGCGTGCGCGGTGTCATTCACGCGCAAGTGCCTTCAATGCATCCGCGGCGCGCGCATAATCGGCTGTGAGCGCATCGAGCGACGTCGGCGCGTCGCGGACCTGCGCGAGGCCGCCCAGCTCGAGGTCCCGCGCAAGCTTGCCGAGTGCCAACGCCCCGAACGTGTTGCTGTTCGACTTGAGCGAGTGCGCGGCGCGCCGGAAGCTGTCCGCGTTGCCTGCCGCGAACGACCGGCGCAAATCGTCCAGCATCGCCGGCGCTTCGGTGAGGAACGTATCGACCAACTCGCGGACGAAATCGGCGCCCGCCGTCGCCTTCAGCTCGTCGAACGTCGCCAGGTCGATCGTCGGTTGCACCATGTCATTCGTCTCCGCGGCTTGGTACCAGGTTGAGTGCGGCGACGAGCTGGTCGATGCGAATCGGCTTCGTCAGGTAGTCGTCCATGCCGGCGGCGATGCACATCTCGCGGTCGCCCTGCATGGCGTTGGCCGTCATCGCGACGATGCGCGGTCGCGCAGCCGCGCCCCAGCGCGCCGTGATCGCCTTCGACGCGTCGAGCCCGTCCATCTCCGGCATCTGCACGTCCATCAGCACGACGTCGTAGGTCTGGCGCTGCACGCATTCGATCGCCTCGATGCCGTTCCCCGCGAGGTCGGCGCGGTAGCCCATCTGTTGCAGGAGCCGCATGGCAAGCTTCTGGTTCACGACGTTGTCCTCGGCGATCAGAATGCGCAGCGGATGGCGCGTGGCCATGCCGGCGTCGAGCGCGGACTTCGCCGGCGCTGCCGGTCGAGGCGCGAGGTCCTGCGCCAGCAGCGTCATCAGCGTATCGAAGAGCTGCGACTGCCGCAGCGGCTTGGCGAGGTAGCCGCTGAACAGCCGGTCGGTGTCGCCTGCCTCGCGCCGGCCGAGCGACGTGAAGAGCACCAGCGGAAGCAGCGCGCGTCGCTCGCGCATCCGCTTCGCCAGCGCGAGACCGTCCATGCCGGGCATGTGCATGTCCAGGATCGCGAGGTCGAACGCCGCGCCGTCCTGCAGCCAGCGCAGCGCCTCGTCGGGCGATTCGGTATCGCGCGGCACCATGCCCCATTTCGCGGCCTGCAGCGTGAGGATCTTGCGGTTGGTCGCGTTGTCGTCGACGACCAGCAGTCGCTTGCCCGCCAGTGCCGGCTGCGCGCCGATGAAGTCGCGCCGCGCGCTTTGCGGCGGCTCGGCGATTTGCACGCGCAGGGTGACGAAGAACGTGGAGCCGTGGCCCGGCCCCGCGCTTTCCGCCCGCATCGTGCCGCCCATCAACTCGGCGAGGCGCTTGCTGATCGCGAGCCCGAGGCCGGTGCCGCCGTATTTTCTCGTCGTGGAAGAGTCGGCCTGCGAGAACGACTGGAACAGGCGGCCAAGACCTGCTGCGGAAAGGCCGATGCCGGTGTCGCGCACGGCGAACTCGAGCATCACGTCTCCGCCTGCGACATCCTTCGCGCCGACGCAAACCACGACCTCGCCCGACTCGGTGAACTTCACGGCATTGGAGAGCAGGTTGAGCAGGATCTGGCGCAGCCGCGTCACGTCGCCGTTGCAAGCCGCGGGCACGTCGCCTTCGAAGACGTAGGCGATATCGAGGTGCTTCTCTGCGGCGCGCGTGCTGACGAGGTCGAGCGCGGACTCGACGCACTCGCGCAGATCGAACGGGTGCGCTTCGATGTCCATGCGCCCGGCTTCGATCTTCGAGAAATCGAGGATGTCGTTGATGATCGTGAGGAGCGCGTCGCCCGAGTCACGGATCGTGGCAGCGTAGTCGCGCTGTTCCGCGTCGAGCGGCGTGTCGAGCAAAAGGCCGCTCATGCCGATGACCGCGTTCATCGGCGTGCGGATCTCGTGACTCATCGTGGCGAGGAACGCGCTCTTCGCCTCGTTCGCGCCTTCGGCCGCCGCGCGAGCCTCCTGCGCCTCGTTGAACAGGCGCGCGTTCTGGATCGCGATCACGGCCTGATCGGCGAAGGTGCCGAGCAGCGCGGCTTCCTTGTCGCTGAAAGGACGCGGCGGCTGGCGGAAGATGCAGA
>JALYSS010000102.1 GCA_030854685.1 Pseudomonadota bacterium
CGGGATTGCGCATCGTCGAATGTGCGAACGCGGATGATGGAATGGGCGCGAGCCTGGCATGCGGTGTTGCGGCGGCGCAGGACGCGGATGGATGGGTCGTTGCCCTCGCCGACATGCCGTGGATTACCCCCGCGACAATCGAAGCCGTTGCCGCCGCGGTTGCTGCAGGCGCCGATATCGCGGCACCGGCCTACCGCGGTGAGCGCGGTCATCCCGTTGGCTTCGCGAGGTATCATTTCGCGTCGCTCGCGGCATTGACGGGAGATGCCGGCGCGCGATCGCTGATCGAACGCTTCCCTGACCGGCTCGTGCTGATCGATGTCGGCGATCCGGGGGTGATCCGCGACGTCGACACGCGGCGAGACTTGGCGCCCGATGACTGATCGGAATGCCACGCGGACGCGCGTCCTGTCACCGGAAGTTGTTGACCGGTGAAACGAATGCCCAAATACTGCGGTCCGTACGATGGATACCGGATCCATCACCCTCGGCCGATCCACGACCGACCCGTCGTTCGTCAGGAGGAACCATGAAGCGCAACCCCATGAGGCTCGCCGTCGCATTCGCCGCGGTGCTGGCGGCAAGTGTCGGGCCGAGCGCCGCGGCCGCCGACGACACAATCGTTCTCGGCGCGGCCGTCTCGCTGACCGGCAAGTACTCGACCAACGGCAAGAACACGCAGGACGGATACAACCTGGCCGTCAAGACGATCAACGAGAAGGGCGGCGTCAAGGTCGCCGGCAAGCCATACCAGCTCAAGATCGTCTACTACGACGACGAGTCGACGTCGGCCCGCGGCGCGCAACTGGTCGAGCGGCTGATCAACCAGGACCACGTCAACTTCGTGCTCGGTCCTTACAGCTCGGCGCTGACCAAGGCGATCGCACCGATCACCGAAAAGTACAAGATCCCGATGGTCGAGGGCAACGGCGCCGATCGCGGACTGTTCACGCAGGGCTACAAATACATGTTCGCCGTGCTCAACACCTCGGACTACTACCTGCGCTCGGCGGTGACCATTCTTGCCGACGAAGCGACGAAAGCGGGCCGCGACCCGAAGACGCTGAAGATCGCGATCGCAATCGAGAACGACAATTTCTCGCAGGACGTGCGCGATGGCATTGAAGAGGACGCGAAGAAGTACGGCATGCAGGTGGTCATCGACGACAAGCTGCCGGCCGACCTCAACGACATGAGCGCCACGCTGACCAAGGTCAAGGCGCTGAAGCCCGACGCACTGATGATTTCCGGCCACGAAAAGGGCGCAGTCCTCGGCATCCGGCAGGTCGCCGCGCAAAAGGTGTACGTGCCAATGCTCGCACTGACGCATTGCGATTCGGCGGAGATCATCCAGAAGTTCGGCAAGGACTCAGACTACGCGTTCTGCGGCTCGCAGTGGGACGTCAGCCTCACCTATACCGACCGCTGGTTCGGGAATCCGCAGAAGTACGCCGATCTGTTCAAGAAGGAATTCAACTACGATCCGCCCTACCAGGCCGCCGAATCCAGCGCGTCGGTCGAAGTATTCGCCGATGCGATCGAGCGCGCCGAATCGCTCGACCGGGAGAAGGTCCGCGACGCGCTCGCGAAGACCGACCTGATGACGTTCTTCGGGCCGGTCAAGTTCGACGCGACGGGAAAGAACATCGCCAAGTCGATGGTGATGTACCAGGTTCAGCATGAGAAGTACGTGGTCGTCGCGCCCGTCAAGTGGGCCACGGCCAAGCCGATCTATCCGGCGCCGCAATGGGACAAGCGCTAGCAAGCCGCTGACTCGTTCCGGTGCCACGACCGGTGCCGGAACGACACTCGCGATGTCGAACCTCGGCATCCTGATCGACGCTCCGATCCTGCTGGTGCAACTCCTGGTGAGCGGCATCCTGGTTGGCGCGATCTTCGCGCTCGTCGCTTACGGCATGGCGCTCGTCTGGGGCGTGATGAACATCATCAACATCGCCCAGGGCGAATTCGTGATGCTCGGCGGCTATGTCGTGTTCTATCTCGATCGCGCCGGCGTCAATCCCGTCTTCGGCATTCCGATTGCGGCCGCCGTGATGTATTGCGTCGGCATCGCGCTCTATCGCACGGTCATCTGGCGCATCGTCGACCGGGACATGTTCACGTCGATCCTGGCCACGTTCGGCATCAGCATCCTGCTGCAGCAGCTCGCCAACCAGCTCTTCAGCGCCGACATACGTACCGTGCCCGCGCGCCTGCCGAGCTTTTTTCTGGCGAACGGCATGGTGACGATCCCGGCGATCCAGCTCGTCGGCTTCGTGGCGGCGCTCGCCGTGGGTGCCGCACTCATCGCGTTCCTCCGGCGCACCCGCCTCGGCCAGGCGATTCGCGCCACATCGCAGAACGCGCGCGCCGCGCGCGTTCTCGGCATCGACACCGACCGCGTGTATGCAACGACGTTCGCGCTCAATTGCGCGATCTGCGGCGCCGCCGGCGGCCTCGTGGCGATGACGTGGTTCATCCAGCCCTATCTCGGGCTCACGTACACGCTGCGCTCGTTCATGATCGTGATCGTCGCAGGCCTGGGCAACCTGCCCGGCGTGATCCTCGCCGGCGCCGGGCTCGGCGTCGTCGAAGAGGCCGCCGGCTTCGTCCTCGGCGCCGAGTACCAGACCGCGTTCATCTTCCTGCTGCTGATCGTGATCCTTGTCGCGCGCAATCAGATGCTCGCGCGGCAGCGGCGGTACCTGAAATGACCGGCCGTCTGCGGAATACCGCGCTGATGGTCGCGATCGGAGTCGCCGGCGTGGTGGCGCCCTGGGTGGCGCCGGCGATCACCACGCAGCTCGCGTTCCTGTGGCTGATGATCCTGTTTGCCGTGACGTGGGACATCAACGGCGGCCAGATGGGCTACAACTCGTTCGGCAACGTGTTCTTCTTCGGCATCGGCGTCTACGTCTGCGCGCTGGTGCAGCGCGATTCGGGACTTTCCTACTATCCGGCTCTGTTCGTCGGCATCGGGTTGGGCGCCCTGGCGTCCGCCGCGGCGGCGCTCGTTCTGGGACCGGCGATCCTCGCGATCCGTGGTCATTACTTCGCGATTGCCACACTCGGACTGTCGATCGTCGCCGCCGATGTCGCGTCGGCATGGGAGTACATCGGAGCAGCGTCGGGCATGGCGCCGCCGGTCTTTCCCGGCGCGATCGAAAACCGCTCGAAATTCTTTTATTACCTGCTGTTCGTACTCGCGGCACTCACGTTCGTCGCGGTGCGTCGGCTCTATTCGACCCGGTTCGGTCTCGCGATCAACGCGATCCGCGACGACGAGGACAAGGCCGAGGCGATGGGATTGCACACCACGCGCTACAAGGTGTTCGCGTGGTGCGTGTGCGCGCTGTTCCTCGGAGCGGCCGGCGGCCCGGTGGGAAACCTCGTGGGCTTCATCGATCCGCGCGACCTTGCATTCGCCGGGGCGACCTTCGGCGTGTGGATGGTGTTGATGGCCGTGCTCGGTGGCAAGGGCACGCTGTGGGGACCGGTGCTCGGCGCTGTCGTGTTTCACGTCACGCAGGAGCTCTTCTGGACGTACCTGCTCGGGTGGCAGCGGGTGGCGATGGGGCTTTTGATTGTCGTCATCGTCGTGTTCTTCCCGTCTGGAATCCTCGGGTGGACACGGCGAAGCCGCGGCCGGGAAAGGCCCAAGGGATCGCTGCCGCGAGCGCGCGCGGAGATTCCGTCATGAATGCCCCTCGCCCCAACCCTCTTCCCGCGCGCGGGGAGAGGAAGCCGAGCGTCAGCGAGGCGGGTGTCGAGCGATGAGCACCGCCGGGCTCCCTCATCCCTCATTGCTGGAGGTGCGGGGCGTGAGCAAGCGCTTCGGCGGCGTCATCGCCAATCACGACGTGTCGCTCGACGTTCCCGCCGGCCGCATCACCGGATTGATCGGTCCCAACGGTTCCGGCAAGACCACGCTGTTCAACTCGATCGCCGGGCAGCATCCGATCGACAATGGCTCGATTCGCTTCGACGGGCGCGAGATTTCGCGGCTGCGCACGCCGAAGATCGCGCGCATGGGCCTGATCCGGACCTTCCAGCAGACGCACGTGTACGGCGCGATGAATTGCGTGAAGAACATGCAGATCAGCACGTCGCACGCGGGCGAAACGCTCTTCTCCATGCTGCACCAGACGTCGGCGGCGCTCACCGAGCGCGCCGAAGCGTTGCTCGATTTCGTCGGGCTCCATTCCAAGCGCTTCCTGCCGGCCGGAGAACTGTCGTTCGGCCAGCAGAAACTGCTCGAGTTCGCGATGGCGCTGATGAACGGACCACGGCTGCTGCTGCTCGACGAGCCTACTGCCGGCATCAATCCGGTGCTGATCAACGGGCTCGTCGATCGGCTCAAGCGCGCCAACGCCGAGCTCGGAATCACGCTGCTCGTGATCGAGCACAACATGCGCGTCATCATGAACCTCGCGAGCCACATCTACTGCCTCGCACACGGCGAGCTGCTCGCCCAAGGCAGCCCGGAAGCGGTGCGCAGCGATCCACGCGTGCTCGAAGCCTACCTCGGAGGCCAGTGATGGCCGAACCCGCGGCCGTGCCCGGGCGGACGATCACGGGCTACGGATTCGGCAGTACCGACGTCGTGCTGTCGGTCGACGAAATCGAGCACGCCGCCGGCGAACTCGCGATGCACGGCCCGGCCCTTGCCGAGCTTGGGGCGCTGGCGGGGGGCGAACCCTTGGTCGCGATCGATGAGCTCGTCGCCGGTTACGGCAAGATGGAAATCCTGCACGGCTTCGATCTCCGCCTGTGTCGCGGCCAATCACTTTGCCTCATCGGACCCAACGGTGCGGGAAAGTCGACCGTGCTGCATTCGATCCATGGCTTCACCCGCATCATGTCGGGCGCGATTCGCATCGACGGTCGTGACGTGACGCACCTCTCATCGCATCGCAAGCTGCGCGAAGCGGGCGTGGCGTATGTCCTCCAGGACAACTCGGTGTTTCCCGACATGAGCGTCGAGGAGAACCTGTTCATGGGCGGCTACCTGATGCCGCGGCCGCAGGAGGCGAGACGGGCGGCCGAGCGCGTGTTCGAGCGCTATCCTCGCCTCGGCGAGCGGCGCCGGCAGCGCGCCGGCGTGCTCTCGGGCGGCGAGCGCCGGTTGCTGGAGATATCGCGCGCACTGATCATGGATCCGGTCGTTCTGCTGATCGACGAGCCGTCGATCGGACTCGAGCCGCGCTATATCGACATGGTCTTCGAGATCCTCGCGGACCTCCAGCGCAGCGAGGGCAAGACCATCATCATGGTCGAGCAGAACGCGAAGAAAGGCCTCGAATTCGCGGACCTCGGCTATGTCCTCGTCTCGGGGCGAATCGCACTCGCGGGTCGCGGCCGCGAGCTGCTCGATAATCCCGAGGTCGGCCGGCTGTTTCTCGGCGGATGAAGTGTCGAGCCGCCGCGGCACCCGCGTCGACGCCGCACCTCACGTCATGCGATGGCGACGGGAATGCGTCCGATCCGCCGTCGCCATTCGCGTGGCCCCGTTTCGTGGACTGACTGACCGGTCGCATCGACGGCCACGGTAACCGGCATGTCGACGACGTCGAATTCGTAGATGGCTTCCATGCCGAGATCGGCGAAAGCGACGATACGCGAGTGGCGAATCGCCCTCGAGACGAGGTAGGCGGCGCCGCCTACCGCCATCAGATAAGCGGCGCGATGCCGACGGATGGCCTCGATCGCCACCGGTCCTCGTTCCGCCTTGCCGATCATCGCGATCAATCCGGTCTTTGCGAGCATCAATTCGGTGAACTTGTCCATCCGCGTCGCAGTGGTCGGCCCCGCGGGTCCGACGACTTCATTGCGGACCGGATCGACCGGACCGACGTAATAGACGATGCGATTCGCGAAATCGACCGGCAGCGGCTCGCCGCGAGCCAGCATGTCGGCGATGCGCTGGTGCGCCGCGTCGCGTGCCGTCAGGATGCGGCCCTTCAGCAGCAGGCGCTCGCCCGGTTTCCAGCTCGCCACTTCGGCGGGCGTCAGTGCGTCCACATCGATGCGCCGCGATTCCGGTGCGGGCGACCAGTGCACGTCGGGCCAGTCGGCGAGTGCCGGAGCCGCAAGGTTCGCGATGCCGCTGCCGTCGAGCCTGAAATGCGCATGCCGCGTCGCGGCACAATTCGGAATAATTGCCACCGGCAGGCTTGCCGCGTGCGTCGGATAGTCGAGGATCTTGACGTCGAGCACGGTCGACAGGCCGCCCAGGCCCTGCGCCCCGATACCCAGCGCGTTGACCTTGTCGTAGAGCTCGATCCGCAATTCCTCGAGACGATTCGACGGACCGCGCGCCTTCAGCTCGTGCATGTCGATCGGCTGCATCAGCGCTTCTTTCGCGAGCACCATCGCTTTCTCGGCCGTGCCGCCGATGCCGATGCCGAGCATCCCCGGCGGACACCAGCCCGCGCCCATCGTTGGCACCGTCGCAACGACCCAGTCGGCGATCGAGTCGGACGGATTCAGCATCGCGAACTTCGCCTTGTTCTCGGAGCCAGCGCCCTTCGCCGCGATGCGCACGTCGATGGTACCGCCCAGCACGAGATCGAAGTGAGCGACGGCGGGCGTGTTGTCACTCGTGTTGACGCGCCTGCCCGCCGGATCGCGCACGATCGACGCGCGCAGCGTATTGTCGGGATCGAGATACGCGCGGCGCACGCCTTCGTTGATCATGTCGGCGACGCTCATCGTCGCATCGGTAAAGCGCACGTCCATGCCGACGCGCACGAACGCGACGACGATGCCGGTGTCCTGGCAGATCGGGCGATGACCTTCTGCGCACATCCTGGAATTGGTCAGAATTTGCGCGATCGCATCCTTGGCTGCCGGCGATTCCTCCAGCCTGTACGCCTCGCCGAGTGCGGCAATGTAGTCGGCCGGGTGGTAATACGAGATGAACTGCAGCGCATCGGCGACGCTCTGGATCAGGTCTTTCTGCGCGATCGTGGTCATGGCGAACCGAAAATGCGAAAAGTCTACCATCGCGCTGCCTCTGTCCTCGCGTCGCGGCAAGAGCGGGCGAGGGCGCGTAGCATCGATCGGGTGAGCGGTGACATCGGGCCCGGCGTTGGCGGCCGACGCATCGTTCGGTAGACTTGAGTCATCCGTGGGCGCTCGACCGGCCCGTTATGTCTGCCCTGGAGGTAATGCGATGTCGAACATTCAGTCTGTCATGCACGAAGAGCGCGTGTTCGAGCCGTCGCCGGCGTTCGCCGCGCAGGCGAACGTCAAGCGAGCCGATGCCGACGCAATGAATGCGAAGGCCGCGCGCGACTTCGAAGGCTTCTGGGCCGATCTCGCGCGCGAAACGCTGCACTGGCGCAAGCCGTTCACCAAGGTGCTCGACGAGAGCGACGCGCCGTTCTACAAATGGTTCGAGGACGGCGAGCTCAACGTCTCGTACAACTGCCTCGACCGTAATCTCGAAAACGGCAACGCCGACAAGGTCGCGATCATTTTCGAGGCGGACGACGGCGTTGTTACCCGCGTCACGTACCGCGATCTGCACCAGCGCGTCTGCAGGCTCGCGAACGGGCTCCGCTCACTCGGTGTTGCGAAGGGCGACCGCGTCGTCATCTACATGCCGATGTCGGTCGAAGGCATCGCAGCGATGCAGGCCTGCGCTCGCGTCGGCGCGACGCACTCGGTCGTGTTCGGCGGCTTCTCGGCGAAATCGCTGCAGGAACGGATCGTCGATGCAGGCGCGGTCGCGGTCATCACCGCCGACGAGCAGATGCGCGGCGGCAAGCCGTTGCCGCTCAAGGCCATCGTCGACGAGGCGCTCGGCATGGGCGGATGTGACGGGGTGCGCCATGTGGTCGTCTACCGGCGCACCGGCTCCAACGTGACGTTCGAGAAACGCCGCGACGTGTGGATGCACGAATTGACCGCCGCGCAGGCGGATACCTGCGAGCCCGAGTGGGTAGGCGCCGAGCATCCGCTGTTCATCCTCTACACGTCGGGATCGACCGGCAAGCCGAAGGGCGTGCAGCACAGCTCGGCCGGCTACCTGCTGTGGTGCGCGCTGACGATGCAATGGGTGTTCGACCTCAAGCCGGCCGACGTCTTCTGGTGTACCGCGGACATCGGCTGGGTGACCGGCCACAGCTACATCACTTACGGACCGCTCGCGTGCGGCGCGACCGAGGTTGTGTTCGAAGGCATCCCGACGTATCCGGACGCCGGCCGCTTCTGGAAGATGATCGCGGACCACGGCGTCAGCGTCTTCTATACCGCGCCGACGGCGATCC
This sequence comes from Pseudomonadota bacterium, assembly GCA_030854685.1. Lineage (GTDB taxonomy): Bacteria > Pseudomonadota > Gammaproteobacteria > Burkholderiales > Casimicrobiaceae > VBCG01. Next base: position 8,274 of record JALYSS010000102.1, read on the forward strand.
GATCGCTCATCAAGGCGAATAACGTGAATCCCGCGACGGCGCCCTCAAACTATGACCTGTCGTGCCTGCGAGTGCTGGGCTCGGTGGGCGAGCCGATCAATCCCGAGGCGTGGATGTGGTACTACACCAACGTCGGCCGCGAGCGCTGTCCCGTCGTCGACACGTGGTGGCAGACGGAAACGGGCGCCGACATGATCGCGCCGCTGCCTGGCGTGACGCCGCTCGTTCCGGGCTCGTGCACGCTGCCCCTGCCGGGCATTATGGCGGCGATCGTCGACGAGACCGCGCACGACGTTCCGAACGGGCAGGGCGGCATGCTGGTGATCAGGCGCCCATGGCCGGCGATGATCCGCACGATCTGGGGCGATCCGGAGCGCTACCTCAAGTCGTATTTCCCCGAGGAGCTCGGCGGCAAGCTCTACCTCGCGGGCGACGGTGCGGTTCGGGACGCCAGGACGGGCTACTTCACGATCATGGGCCGCATCGACGACGTGTTGAACGTGTCGGGCCACCGGTTGGGCACGATGGAGATCGAATCGGCGCTCGTCGCCAACCCCATCGTCGCGGAGGCCGCGGTGGTGGCGCGTCCCGACGAGTTAACCGGCGAGGCGATCTGCGCGTTCGTCGTGCTGAAACGCACGCGTCCCGACGGCGGCGAAGCGGTGGAAGTCGCGAAGCAGTTGCGCGACTGGGTGGGCAAGGAGATCGGATCCATCGCGAAGCCGAGAGACATCCGGTTCGGCGACAACCTGCCGAAGACTCGCTCCGGCAAGATCATGCGCCGGCTGCTGCGCTCGATCGCGAAGGGCGAGGAGATTACGCAGGACGTGTCGACGCTCGAGAACCCGGCGATACTCGAGCAGCTCAAGCAGTCGCTTTGATCCAGATAACTTCGGGGTCAGAGCTGTAAGTATTCCGGCGCGCCACAATACTTACAACGCTGACCCCGAAGTCGCTGCAACCACCTGTCAAGCGTTCAGCCGCGGCGAGTTCAGCCGGCCGGAGGAAGCGTATCCGCGAACGAAGCGCGCTTGCCGAGCTTGTCGGCGAGTCGCGCGAGGTTGGGATAGAGGTCGCGCCAGTCGAGGTCGGCATGGCGCAAGTCCAGGTAACCGAGCGCGCATCCCGTCGCGATGTCGGCAAGCGAGCAGGCTTCGCCGTAGCACCACGCACGGTCGCCGAGTTCGCGCCCAAGCTCCGCGACGCCTTCGTCGATCTTGCGCCGCTGGCGCGCGATCCATTCGTCGCTTTGAAGGGCCGGCGGACGGCGGCGCTCGACGACGATCGCGGCCGTCGCGTCGCAAACGCCGTCGGCCAGCGCTTCCCATTTCTTGACGACGATGCGCTGACGTGCAGGCTCCGGAATCAGCCGCGACACGGGGCTCACGAGATCGATGTATTCGACGATGACGCGCGAATCGTACAGATGCGTCCCGTCGTCGAGGATCAGCACCGGCAGCTTGCCGAGCGGATTGTAGGCATGCACGGGATTGCCCGGCGCCCACCCCGATTCCTCGACCATCTGGTATTCGATCTTCTTTTCAACGAGCGCGATGCGCACCTTGCGAGCGTACGGACTCGTCTGCGAGGCGATCAGTTTCAGCACGAAGTGCGGAGGAGGAGGGTTGCGGCAGGGGCGCGAATTATAGCATCGCGCTCGTTCGCACCGCGTGCGTTGGAACGCGCGTTCCGGCAGTCGAATCAATGACCGCGGCCGCGGCGGAAAACGTCGCGCACGCGTGTTAAACTCGACCGCCCCTTCGCGACATGGACGCTGCCGAAAAAGCCCGCTTGACCGCGCTGTCGCCGCTCGATGGCCGGTACGCGGTCAAGGTCGACGCGCTGCGGGATTGCTTCAGCGAATTCGCGCTGATACGCCAGCGCGTCCGCGTCGAAATCGCCTGGCTGACCGCGCTTTCAGCCGAGCCCGCGATACACGAAGTTCCGCCGTTTTCTCCCGTCGCCGAATCGGCGCTCGTCGCCGTCGGCGCGTCATTTTCCGAGGAAGACGCCGCGCGCGTCAAGGCGATCGAGCGCACGACCAACCACGATGTCAAGGCGGTCGAATACTGGCTGAAGGAGCGCGTCGCGGGCCTTCCCGAAATCGCTCGCGTGTCGGAGTTCATCCACTTCGCGTGCACGTCGGAAGACATCAACAACCTGGCGTACGGCGTAGCACTTGCCGACGCGCGGCGGACGGTGCTGCTGCCGATGCTGGAGGCGATCGCCGGCGACTTGCGCCAACTCGCGCTTGCGCACGCCGGCCTGCCGATGCTTTCGCGTACGCATGGACAGGCCGCGACGCCCACAACGCTCGGTAAGGAATTGGCGAACGTCTATGCGCGGCTCGAGCGGCAGATCGCGGCGTTCGCCAAGGTCCCGATCAAGGGCAAGATCAACGGCGCGGTCGGCAACTACAACGCGCATGCGATCGC
>JALYSS010000162.1 GCA_030854685.1 Pseudomonadota bacterium
GGCCCCGGCGGCGGATACAACCTCGGGCGCGCGCCGGAAACCATTGCAGTGGCAGATATCATTGTCGCCGTCGACGAACCGATCGACGCGACGCAGTGCGGCGGCCGCGAGAACTGTCTCGACGACCGCCGCTGCATGACGCACGAATTGTGGGTCGGGTTGAACACGCACATCTTCGCGTACCTGCGTTCGGTAACGCTCGTTGAATTGGTACGGCAACAACGGCCGCACAACGGTGACGTCGCCGTGCTGCACGATCATCGGCATCTCGCCACTGCCGATCGCTCGCCTGAGCCCGCCACGGCCGTTTGACGCGGCAAGGCAACGCGCGCACTTCCGGAATCGCCATGCACCTGCCCATCTACCTCGATTACTCCGCGACGACGCCGGTCGATCCGCGCGTCGCGGGAAAAATGATTCCTTTCCTGACCGAGCGATTCGGCAACCCCGCGTCGCGTTCGCACGTGTTCGGTTGGGATACGGAAGCGGCCGTCGACGAAGCGCGCAAGGAAGTGGCGCTGCTCGTCAATTGCGATCCCAGGGAGCTGGTCTGGACATCCGGTGCGACCGAGTCGATCAACCTCGCGCTGAAGGGCGCGGCCCACTTCTACAAGGAGAACGGCAAGCACCTGGTCACGGTCAAGACGGAACACAAGGCGACGCTCGACACGATGCGTGAACTGGAGCGCGAAGGATTCGACGTGACGTATCTCGACGTCGCGCCCGACGGCCTGCTCGATCTCGCGCGATTCGAGGCGGCGTTGCGCCCGAATACGACGGTCGTGTCGGTGATGTATGTCAACAACGAGATCGGCGTCATCCAGGACATTCCCGCCATCGGCGAAATCTGCCGCGCGCGCGGCATCATCTTCCATGTGGACAGCGCGCAGGCCACCGGCAAGATTCGTGTCGACCTCGTCAAGCTCAAGGTCGACTTGATGTCGTTCTCCGCGCACAAGACGTACGGCCCGAAGGGCGTAGGCGCGCTGTTCGTGCGGCGCAAGCCCCGCGTGCGCCTCGAAGCGCAGATGCACGGCGGCGGCCACGAGCGCGGCATGCGTTCCGGGACGCTGCCGACGCATCAGATCGCCGGGATGGGCGAAGCCTTCCGGCTCGCGCGGCTCGAAACGGACGTGGACAACGAGCGCATCCGGAAGCTTCGCGACCGGTTGTGGGCGGGCCTGTCGCAAATGGAAGAGGTCTACCTGAACGGCGCCATGGATCGGCGCGTCCCGCACAACCTGAACGTCAGCTTCAACTTCGTCGAAGGCGAGAGCCTGATCATGGCGATCAAGGACATCGCGGTGTCGTCGGGATCGGCGTGCACGTCGGCGTCGCTCGAGCCATCGTACGTGCTGCGCGCGTTGGGACGCAGCGACGAGCTCGCGCACAGTTCGATCCGCTTCACCGTGGGTCGCTTCACGACGGAAGAGGAAATCGATTACGCGGTGGGACTCGTGCAGCGGAAGATCGCGAAGCTGCGCGAGCTTTCGCCGCTATGGGAAATGCACCAGGAGGGCATCGACCTGGACACGGTACAGTGGGCCGCCCACTAGGAGAAGCGTATGGCATACAGCGAAAAGGTACTGGATCACTACGAGAATCCGCGCAACGTCGGCTCGTTCGCGAAGAGCGAAGCAGGCGTTGGAACGGGCATGGTTGGCGCACCCGCCTGCGGTGACGTGATGAAGCTGCAGATCAAGGTCGGCGCGGATGGCGTGATCGAGGACGCGAAGTTCAAGACCTACGGCTGTGGTTCCGCGATCGCTTCGTCGTCGCTCATCACCGAATGGGTGAAGGGCAAGACGCTCGACCAGGCGATGACCATCCGCAACACGCAGATCGCCGAGGAGCTCGCGTTACCGCCGGTCAAGATCCACTGCTCGATCCTGGCCGAAGACGCGATCAAGGCCGCCGTCGCCGATTACCGCGCGAAACTCGGGCAAGCCGCTTCCGAAGCGGCGCTCCGGGCCGCCGACTGACACCGTGGCGATCACACTGACCGAGACCGCGGCTCGCCACGTCGCGGCCAATCTCGAAAAGCGCGGGAAAGGCGTCGGGTTGCGCCTGGGCGTTCGGACGTCCGGCTGCTCGGGGCTTGCGTACAAGCTCGAATACGCCGACGACGTGCATCCCGAGGACGCGCAATTCGAATGTCACGGCGTGCGGATCATCGTTGACCCGAAAAGCCTGCCGTACCTCGAGGGAATGGAACTCGACTTCGCGCGAGAGGGATTGAACGAAGGATTCAAATTCAATAATCCCAACGTGAAAGACTCGTGCGGCTGCGGCGAATCATTCAACGTCTAGAAACTGCGGCTGGCGCTTCCAGATAGAAACCGGCAGTGGCGACGGCCTGCGACGGGCCTTGCCTTATTGCCGTCACCGTCGCGACAATGATCGATTTTTCGCGCAACCATTTCGAACTGTTGGGCTTGCCACTGCGTTATCGTGTCGACGACCGCGCGCTTGAACGCGCGTATCGGAACCTGCAAAGGGTCGTGCATCCCGACCGTTTCGCGGCGGCGGACGATACCGGGAAGCGGTTGGCGCTGCAGGCCTCGGCGCGCGTGAACGAAGCCTGCCGAACGCTGCGCGACCCCGTGGCGCGCGCCGAATATCTGCTTTCGTTGCTTGGGGTCGACGCGACATCGGAAACCGATACCCGCCTGCCCGCGACATTTCTCACGCGCCAGCTCGAGCGACGCGAAGCGGCGGAGGAAGCGAGTGCCGAGCACGACGTGCGCGCGCTCTCGAAGCTGATCGACCAGGCGCGTGGCGAGGCGGCCGATCTCACCGTCGATGTCGAGCGGCTGCTCGACGCCGACGATCGCGCGCGGGCGCGCACTTGCGTACGCGAGCTGCGCTTTGTCGTGAAGATCGCGGACGATCTCGAAGCGCTTTCCGCGGCAGAGCTCGACCGGTGACGCTGTTCCGGATTTCCGAGCCGGGCGAAGCGCCGCTGCCCCACGCGAGGAAGCTCGCCGTCGGCATCGACCTCGGCACCACGAATTCACTCGTCGCGACGGTTCGCAACGGGCTCGCCGTCGTGCTGCCGGACGATCAGGGGCGTCCGCTCGTGCCTTCGGTGGTTCGCTACGGCGCGCGGTCGATCGAGGTCGGCTACGAGGCGCTCGCGCGCGCGGCGGAAGATTCGCAAAATACGATTGCATCGGTCAAGCGCCTGATGGGACGCGGCCTCGACGACCTCGCGGACGACCGGCGCTATCCCTACCGCTTCGTCGATGGCGCGGGAGTCATTCGCATCTCGACACGTGCAGGGATCAAGACTCCCGTCGAGATCTCGGCCGAAATCCTCAAGGCGCTCCGCGCGCGCGCTGAAAGCAACCTCGGCGGTCCCGTCGACGGCGCCGTCGTGACAGTCCCGGCGTATTTCGATGATGCGCAGCGCCAGGCGACGAAGGACGCGGCAACGCTCGCCGCGCTGCCCGTGCTGCGGCTTCTGAACGAGCCGACGGCCGCCGCGATCGCGTATGGACTGGACAACGCGTCGGAAGGCACCTACGCGGTGTTCGATCTCGGTGGAGGTACGTTCGACATTTCGATCCTGCGCCTCACGCGCGGCGTATTCGAGGTACTCGCCACCAATGGCGATTCTGCACTCGGCGGCGACGACTTCGATCATCGCGTGTTCTGCTGGGTCCTCGAAGCATCGCAGTTGCCGCCGCTGTCGCCGCCCGACACGCGCCGTCTGATGCGCAAGGCTCGCGACGCGAAGGAAATGCTCACGGGCCGCGCTGCCGCGCCGATCATCGCGACGCTCGAGGACGGCGCGCGCATCGACGCGACGCTGTCCACCGAGACGTTTACCGAGATCACGAAGTCGCTCGTGGCCAGGACGCTTGCGCCGGTCAGGCGCGCGTTGCGCGACGCGAAGCTTGCGCGAGAGGACATCAAGGGCGTCGTTCTCGTCGGTGGCGCGACCAGGATGCCGCAGATCCGTCGCGCGGTCGCGGAATTCTTCGGCCAGCCGCCGCTCACGAATCTCAATCCGGAGGAAGTCGTCGCGATCGGCGCCGCGATCCAGGCAAACAAGCTCATCGGCAACCGCGAAAGCGACGACTGGTTGCTGCTCGACGTGATCCCGCTGTCGTTGGGGCTGGAGACGATGGGCGGACTCGCCGAGACGATCGTGCCCCGCAATTCGACGATTCCCGTGACACGCGCGCAGGAATTCACGACGTTCAGGGACGGGCAGACGGCAATGTCGCTTCATGTCGTGCAAGGCGAGCGCGAAAAGGTCGCCGATTGCCGGTCGCTCGCACGTTTCGAATTGCGCGGCATTCCGCCGCTGACGGCGGGTGCTGCGCGCATCCGTGTCTCGTTCGACGTCGACGCCGACGGCCTGCTGTCGGTCTCGGCGCGCGAGCAGGCCACCGGCGTCGAAGCGTCGATCGTCGTCAAGCCCTCTTACGGTCTCACCGACGGCGAAATCGCACGAATGCTGCAGGAGTCCTTCGCGCACGCCGCAGACGATGCCATCGCGCGGGCGCTCGCCGAAACGCGCGTAGACGCCGAGCGCATGATCGCCGCCACCGAAAGCGCACTCACCGCCGACGCCGACCTGCTGGACGACGACGAGCGCGCGGCGATCGGTCGCGCACTGGTGAGCGTGCAGCGGCTTGTCGCCGGCATCGATCGCGGCGCGTTGTCCGCCGCGGTGACCGCGCTCAATGCGGCGACCGATGATTTCGCGTCGAAGCGGATGAATCGGAGCGTCACGCGCGTACTCGCCGGCAAGCGCGTCGACGCGCTCGAGTAGGCCCGCGCGATGCCGGAAATCGTCGTCTTGCCGCACGCCGGGATTTGCCCCGAGGGAACAACGTTCGACGCCGCTTCCAGCATGTCGCTGCTCGACAACCTGCTCGACCAGGGGATCGAAGTCGAGCACGCATGCGAGAAATCCTGCGCGTGCACGACCTGTCACGTGATCGTGCGCGAGGGCTTCAATTCGCTATCCGAAGCCTCGGAAGACGAGGAGGATCTGCTCGATCGTGCCTGGGGACTGACTTCGGTCTCGCGCCTCTCGTGCCAGGCGATCGTCGCGGACCGGAAGCTCGTCGTCGAGATACCCCGCTATACGATCAACTATGCGAAGGAGGTCAAGTGAAGCAGCAGCGAGGGGCGGGGGGCGAGGGACAAGCGAACGAGGAGACCGCATCGTGAAATGGACGGATTCACGCGACATCGCAATCGCGCTCGCCGAGACCTACTCCGACATCGACCCGGCGGCAGTTCGCTTCACGGACCTGCACAACTGGGTGCGCGCGCTGCCGGGGTTCGACGACAATCCGAAGCACAGCGGCGAGAAGGTCCTCGAGGCGATCCAGGCGGCTTGGATCGACGAAACGGAGTAGCGCGAATCCTGCCGGATCAGTTGAAGAGGTTCAACACGCCGTCGAGGCCGCAGTGGTCGATCGCGTGCATCGCCTGCGCGCGCACGAGCGGCATCGCGCGATAGGCGATTGACACATCGGCAACATCGAGCATCGGCAGATCATTTGCGCCATCTCCGATCGCGACTGCGAGCCCGTCGGCACCACGAAGTTCGTTCGCCAATTGCGCAAAACGCCGCGCCTTCGCATCCGCGTCGACGATGTCGCCGACGATCCGGCCGGTCAGCCGGGCACCCGCGATTTCGAGACCGTTCGACAGCGTGCAGTCGATCCCGAGGCGCGACTGCAGCCGGTCGGTGAAGTAAGTAAAGCCCCCTGAAACCAGCAGCGTTCTTGCGCCAATGGCGCGCAACGCGTCGAGCAGGCGCGCCACCCCCGGTGACAGTCGTAGCCGTTCGTCGTAGACACGCGCGAGCGCTTCGACCGGTAGCCCCGCCAGCAACGCGACCCGGCGCGCGAGGCTCGCCCGGAAATCGATCTCACCCCGCATTGCCGCCGCGGTGATCGCCGCCACTTTGTCGCCGATGCCATGCAATGCGGCGATTTCATCGATGCATTCGATCGTGATCAATGTCGAGTCCATGTCCATCGCGACAAGCCGAATGCGGTCGAGGGAGCGCCGGCGCGGCACGAGCGCCCAGTCGTAACCGGCGGCAGAACACGCCTCGGGCACGCCGGCGAAATCTTCGGGTTCATGGAGTCGATAGGCGTCGCACGCCGCACGGTCGATCGGCTCGATTCCGGTGGCGCTCGTCATCAACCGCAAGATCTCGAGATCCTCGCGCAGGACCTGCGACCCCTGAACCACGAGGTCGCACATGCCGGCCGCCGACGGCGCGGGAGCGGCGGTGCGCCCGGAAGCGCCCTTGCTGACTTCTGTCATCTGACTTCTGACTTCTGATCAGCGTCGCGACTTCCGGCCGCGCGGACGTTCGCTTCGCGCAAGCGGCTCCGCGAATGCGGGCCGTGGCGGCTCCCGCGATTCACCTTCACCGTTCGCCGCGACTTCGTCGAGCGCGAAGTCGATCTTCGCGCGCTCAAGGTCGACGCGTGCGATTTTCACCGTCACGCGGCCTGCAAGCTGGAAAGTGCGGCCCCCCCGCTCGCCGACCAGCGCATGGCGCACGGCGTCGAAATGGAAATAGTCGCGCGGCAACTCGGTCACGTGCACGAGGCCGTCGATGTCCAGCCCATCAAGCGTCACGAAAATGCCGAAGCTCGCCACGCCGCTGATCGTTCCCGCGAACGTCTCGCCGACTTTCTCCTTCATGTAATGGCACTTGAGCCATTGCAGCACGTCGCGTGATGCGTCGTCGGCGCGCCGCTCGGTCATCGAGCAGTGGACCCCGAGCGCAGCCCACGACGCGTCCTTCGGCGTGTACCGCTTACCGGAAAGGACGGCCTTGATCGCGCGGTGCACGAGAAGGTCCGGATAGCGGCGGATCGGCGACGTGAAATGCGCATACGCTTCGTACGCGAGGCCGAAGTGACCAACGTTGTCGGGACTGTATTGCGCCTGCGACAGCGAGCGCAGAAGCAGCGTCTGCAGGAGCGCGAAGTCCGGGCGCTCCCGGATGCGATCGATCAGCGCCGCATAGTCCATGGCCGTCGGCTGCTCACCACCCGCGAGCGTCAACGCGCAGCCCGCGAGGAACTCGCGCAGCACCGCGAGCTTCTCGGGCGGCGGCCCTTCGTGGACGCGGTATAGCGCCGGCTGCTCATGCTCGGCGAGGAAATTCGCGGCGCACACGTTTGCTGCCAGCATGCACTCCTCGATCAGCTTGTGCGCCTCGTTGCGCGGTGCGGGAACGACCTGCACGATCTTGCCTTGCGGATCGAACTGCAACGCGAGTTCCACGGTGTCGAAGTCGATCGCGCCGCGGCGCTCGCGCGCGGCGAAGAGGACCTTGTAGAGCGTGTCGAGGTGCTCGAGATGCGGCAGGAGCGCGCTTGCGCCCCCGCTTTTCGCAGTGTCCGGGTCCATGAGCCAGCCATGGACGTCGGTGTAGGTGAGCCGCGCGCGGGAATGCATGACCGCCGGATAAAACGCGTATGACTTGATCGCGCCGCGAGCGTCGATTTTCATGTCGCAGGCCATGCACAGGCGATCGACGTCGGGCTTGAGCGAGCACAGTTCGTTGGACAGCGCTTCGGGCAGCATCGGGATGACGCGCCGCGGGAAATAGACGGACGTGCCGCGTTCGCGCGCGTCGGCATCGAGCGCGTCCGCGTCGCGCACGTAGTGGGCGACGTCGGCGATCGCGACGATCAGCCGGAAGCCGCGTCCATCGGGCTCGCAGTAGACGGCGTCATCGAAATCCTTCGCGGTTTCGCCGTCGATCGTCACGAGCGGCAGTTCAGTGAGATCCGTGCGGCCCTTGCGGTCCGCGGGGTGCACTCCGGCCGGCAGCCGCGCCGCCTGCCGCTTCGCGGCGGCGCTCCATTCGAACGGCAGCGCGTGCTTGCGCAGCGCAATCTCGATTTCGATTCCGGGATCCGTGGCGCTACCCAGCACTTCCTTGACACGCGCAATCGCTTCGCCGTGCGCGCTCGGCGGCTCGACGATCTCGACGACGACGACCTGTCCGGGCTGCGCGTTGCCGCGCGCATCGGGCGGGATCAGCAGATCCTGGTTGATGCGGCGATTCTCGGCTTCGACGAACCAGATGCCACGCTCCTCGTGAATGCGCCCGACGACCTCGCGATTCGCGCGCTCGAGCACGTCGACGATCTCGCCTTCCGGCCGCCCGCGCCGGTCGACGCCGATGCGCTTGGCCGTGACGCGATCGCCGTGCAGCGCCTTGTGCATTTCGCGCGGCGATAGAAAAAGGTCGTCGCCACCCGCGTCGGGAACGAGGAATCCGTAGCCGTCGGGATGGCCCTGCACGGTGCCCGTCACGAGGTCGAGCTTCGCGACGATGCAAAGCGCCCCCTTGCGATTGATCAATAGCTGACCGTCACGCTCGAGCGTTGCGACGCAGGCGTCGAACAGATGCTGCTGCTTGCCGCCGATGCCGAGCCGGGATGCGACTTCCGCCGGAGCGAGCGGAACGCCCGCGTCGGAAAGCTCGCGCAGGATTGCCGCGCACGTCGGCTTCGACTCGCTATCCGGCCCGGATGTGGTGCGCTTGCGCGCATTCGAGCGGGGCGTCGTCGCGGCACGCCGGCGAAGGGGTATCGATTTTGACAAGGATCGTCGCAGCTTTTAAAATGACCGGTTGATCACGCTCGCCCGGATGGCGGAATTGGTAGACGCACCAGGTTCAGGTCCTGGCGGTCGCAAGACTGTGGAGGTTCGAGTCCTCTTCCGGGCACTCCAGGAATTTCCAGCAAACTGCGGGCGTGGCGCGCATTCGTATGCAAGCTTGTGTCCTGCGACAGCCGGCGCGTTCGAAACGAGGCCGAGGCGCGCAATTGGGCGGATCGCCGGGAGGACGAGATTGTAGCGGGGAGCAAGGGCACGATCCGCACGCCGTCTCAAGCGTTCGATCGCTAGCTTGAGGAGGAAGGGCCAGAGCACAAGGGCAAACGGTGGGTTTCCGACGAGCTGCGGCTATTGATACGGGTCCGATGGCATAATTCTCGCATTCAATCAAAGAAGAAGCTGCGTACCCGCCAACCGCCGACGTAGGAGGAAGAAGTCATCAATATGGAGAGGACGATCTTGGTCCGCGCAACTTGGGATCCAGAGGCATCTGTGTGGGTCGCCGAAAGCGATGATGTGCCAGGTCTGGCGACGGAAGCAGAGTCGCTTGACACGCTTATGCGAAAGTTGAACGTCATGATTCCCGAACTTCTCGCCTTGAATGGCGGCGGTTTCAGCCCCGACGTTCCCATCGAACTCCTGGCTCGTCAATCGCGCTCAGCGTCTGCACTCTGCTAACGCTAAGGCGGCGGGTCAGGCTTCACGCCCGAGCTGAAGCGCATTCTCCTCGAGGCGGCCTGCTACCGGATCCGCTCAGGTAAGGGCGATCACGAGATCTGGTACAGCCCACGGAGTCGCCGTAACTTCACCGTCGACGCCGACATCAAATCACGGCACACCGCGAACGGTGTTCTGAGGCAGTCCGGGTTGCCGAAGTATTTCACCTGATCGGTTCCGCTCACGCCGTACGGTTCGGCAACGATTTGGGATCGTTGTAGCTTTTCACGTCGGTGCCGCGGTAGAGGATCTGCGCATTGCGCTCGGCAATCTTCTTGTGGAGCGCAATGAATTCAGGGTCCATGTCGCGCGCGGGACGCGGCTCGAGCTCGAAATGATGATGCTCGTCGACCCCGCGCACGAGCGAAGCGCTGTCCTTCCCTGCGACCTGCCGCACGCTCGTCGGGATGTAGCGAATCGCGAAGCCGATGCGCCGGTCGCTCGACGGATTCGGCGGCGAGCCGTGCACGAGTCGCACGTGGTGCAGCGACATCTCGCCCGGCTGCAATTCAATGACGGTGGCTTTCGACCGGTCGACATCGACGGCAACTTCCTGGCCTCGCGTCAGCAGGTTGTTGCGGGAAAACGTATCGCGATGCGGGATCTGGTCGGATGTGTGCGTACCGGGGATGAATTCCATCGCGCCGTTGGCCCGATTGCTCGGCGTGAACGCAACCCAGGCCGTGACGACGTCAGGCTTGCTCAAGCCCCAATACGTCGAGTCCTGATGCCAGGAGACGAACGCGGGGTTGTTCGGTTCCTTGATGAAGAAGTTCGTCGTCCAGCACAGCAGGTCGGGACCATACAGGTCGGCCACGGCGTCGACGATGCGGCTTTCGCGAACGAGATCACCGAGCCACGCGAACAGCAGATGAGACTTATGGCGCAGGTCTCCGCCGAGCGGCGCTCCGGAATCCGCTTCGAATGCCTCCAACCGGTGGCGCAACTCGAGCGCATCGGCTTCCGGCATGGCGCGAACCGGAAAGACGCAGCCATCGCGCCGGAATGCTTCGATCTGCCATTGAGCGAGAACATGGGGCATGTCGATCTCCGATCCTCAGGTGCCCAGATAGTTTCGCCGCACCGCCTCGTCGCCGGCGAGCTCGGCGCCGGTGCCTTCGAGTGATACACGCCCGGTCTCGAGTACGTACGCGCGGTCCGCGACGCCGAGGGCCATGGCCGCGTTCTGCTCGGCGAGCAGGATCGTCATGCCGCCGACGGCAAGTCTGCGAATGATGCGGCCGATCTCCTGCACGATGATCGGAGCGAGTCCCAGTGTCGGCTCGTCGAGCAGCAGGCATTTTGGCTGGGCGATCAGTCCTCGCGCGATCGCGAGCATCTGCTGCTCGCCGCCCGACATCGATCCCGCGGCCTGGTTGCGGCGCTCGGCAAGTCGCGGAAACATGCTGAACAACGTGTTGAAATCGCCGGCGAGGTCGTTGCGATCGCGGCGGTGGTACGCGCCCATCAGCAGGTTTTCCGTCACGGTGAACCTGGGAAAGATCTGCCGGCCTTCCGGCACGAGGACGATGCCTCCGTGCACGCGCTGGTCGGTCGGCACGTCGTTCAGTTTCGCACCGTTGAATCGGATCGTCCCGGCAGTCGCCGCCTTGAGGCCAATGATCGTGCGCAGCGTCGTCGTCTTCCCGGCCGCGTTCGCGCCGACGAGGGCCACGACCTCGCCTTCTCCGACGGTGAGCGCAACGGCCTTCAATACGTGGTTTTTCGCGTAACGCACGTCGATGCCGGAAAGCTCAAGCATGGGCGCGACCCAGGTACGCCTCGATCACCGCGTGGTCGCGCAGCACTTCGTCGGGGCGTCCTTCGGCGATCTTGGCGCCGTGGTGGATGACAATGGCGCGATCGGCGAGGTTCCCGAGGAACCCGACCCGATGGTCGATGACGCACAACGTCGTCCCCTGCTGGCGCAAATCGCGCAGCACCGCGTCGAGGTTGCGGAGGTCGTCGTGACCGAGCCCGCTGCCCGGCTCGTCGAGCAGGAGCACCTTCGGCTCGCACATCAGCGCCATCGCGACACCGAGCATCTTCTCGCCGCCGTACGACAGGCTCGCCGCCGGCTGATGGCGGAAGGACTCCAGGCGGCACAGGCGCAGGATATGGACGATGCGCTCGGCGAGGTCCGCGCTGGTGCGCCGGCGCAGCGGGAAAAGCGTCGCGACGCGGCGCCATCCCACGCGGCGCTTCAGACGCAGATGTCCGGCGATGGCGACGTTGTCGAACACGGAGAGCTCGCCGAAGAGCTGCGGATTCTGGAACGTCTTCACGATGCCGGCTTCGGCGATCTCGTGCGGCTTGCTGCCAACCAGTTCCTGTCCCTTCCACAGCAGCTGACCTTCGGTGGGCGGATAGACGCCCGAAATGAGATTGAGCAGTGTCGTCTTGCCCGAGCCGTTCGGGCCGAACACGCCGACGATGTCGCCTTCGTCGAGACCGAATGAAATGTCCGACACCGCGGTGAGGCCGCCGAAGCGCTTGGTCAGGTGACGCACGTCAAGCAGCACGGCGCCGCCTCGCAAGCGAGCCCACGATGCCGCGCGGCATCAGCAGGATAGTGAGGATCAGGATGAGGCCGTAGACGAGGAGGCGTGCCTCGGCGTTGACGCTGATGACGTGCGGCAGCGCCGTCAGCACCAGTGCGCCGACGATCGGGGCGGCAACGAATTCGCGGCCGCCGAGCAGTGCCATCGCGATGATCGCGAGCGACTGGTCGAGCGAGAAATAGTTCGGATCGATGTAGCTGATGTAGAAGGAGTACAAGCTGCCAGCGACGGCCGCGCCGACATTGCCGGCAACGAAGGAAATGAGCTTGTAGCGAAAGACATTGATGCCGAGCGTGTCGGCCAGCTCGTCGTTCAGCCGGATCGACGCGAAGCAGCGCCCCATCCAGGAATGCACGATCCGCGAATAGAAGATCACGGCGAGCACGACGGCAGTAAGGCTCAGGTAGTACCACATGAGCGTACCGGTGACCGGTATCACGCCGCGGCCCGGCAGCCACAGCGTGGGCGTCAACGTGAAGTTGATGCCGAGCGAGCCATTCGTGAAGCTGTTCCAGTTCAGGATCACGAGTCTGGCGAGCTCCGAAAAGGCGAGCGTCACGATCGCGAAATACAGTTCCTTCAGCTTGAATCGGAAGCAGATCGCACCGATGGCGATCGAGATCATCGTGACGAACACAATGCCGACGATCGCGCCGAGCCAGAACGACAGGCCCCAGTGAACCATCGACAGATAGGTTGCGTACGCGGACAGGCCGAATGCGGCGGCATGAAACAGCGACAGCTGGCCGGTGAAGCCGAAGATAAGGTTGAAGCTGACGGCGAGGATGCCGAGGATGAACGTGAAAATGAGGATCGTCAGGACGACGTTGTTGTGCACGATGGCCGGCACGAGGAACAGCGGGATCCAGTACAGCAGCGATTTCATCGGTTCGTGGCGAACAGCCCGGCCGGCTTGAACAGCAGGATCAGCACCAGGAAGATGAGCCCATAGGCGTCGTTGTACGCGGAGGAAAGGAAGATGGAGCCAACGCCCTCCGCCACGCCGATGATGACGCCGCCCGCGAACGAGCCCATCACGCTGCCGATGCCGGCGAGGATCGCGGCCTCCACGCCCTTGAGAATGTAGCCGCTGCCGACCTCCGGCGTGATCGAATACAGACTCGCATAGAGCGCGCCGCCCAGGCCCGCGAGCGCTCCCGAGTAGGCGGCGACGCCCGCCTGCAACACATTCGTCCGAACGCCCATCAGCGCGGCCGCCTCGGGATTCTGCGCGTAGGCATAAGCGGCGCGACCGGCCCAGGTGCGCGTCAGCGCGCCGTACGTGAACAGGATCACCAGCAGCAGCACGATGAACACGACGGCCTTCATCTTCGGCACGATGACGCCGCCGATCCTGAACACGCCGGGAAGGACGTAGTGCATGTTCTGCGGCGTCGTCGTCCAGATCATCAGCACCACGGCGACGATCACGGAGATGAGGCCGATCGAGACGATCAGCCCGTTGATCAGGTTGTTGCGCGTGAAGCGGAACAGCACCTGGTCGACCACGAGTCCGAAAATCGCGATGCAGACAACCGCCAGCGGAACCGCGAGCGGGTAGGGGATGCCGATGCCGTCAGTGAGGTACCAGGTGATGTAGGCCCCCAGCATCATGAACGCGCCGAGGGCGAAGTTCACGATGCCGGTGATGCCGAACGTCAGCGTCACGCCGAGGGCGATGATGGCATAGAGTGTTCCGACGATGACGCCATTGAGGAGCTGGCCGACGACGAGCTGCAGCATGCTAGCGGCCGCGTTGCCTCTTGAAGGCCACTACTTCGGCTGCTCGTGCGTCACAGTGATCTTGCCTCCCTTCTGCACATCGACGATGTCGAAGTTGAAGATTTCTTCGCCGGTCTGGTCATAGTGGATCTTCCACAGGCCGTTGTACGTGAACGATTCCAGCGCGGCGCGGACCTTCGCGACGTCATCGACGGTTCCGGCGCGTTTCATCGCCTCGACCAGCATGTAGACGTGGTCGTAGCACGACGACGAGCACAGCGGCGCCTGGTCGTACGGAAAGTCCTTCGTTTTGTAGTACGTCTTGTAGGCAGCGACGAACTTGCTGATCGTGGGCTCGGTCTTTTCCGCCTCCTCGAAGTACTTCGGGATGTACGCGACGTAGTCGTCGATGTAGTCCTTGTTCTTGAGCGCCGGTCCGAGCGAGCCGCGGACGAGCCAGAATTTCGTGAGCCCGAGCTGTGTCGCCTGCTGCACGATGTCGTAGAGCACGGCGTCGGTGTATCCGGGGAACAGGTAATCGGGCTTGCCGGCGCCGATCTTCGCGAGCACTGCCGAGTAGTCCTTGCTGCCCGGCTCGAACCAGTTCTCCTGGAATTCGATGCCCGCCCCCTTGAACGCTTCGCGGTAGATATCGGCGGCGACGTGGCCGAACGCGTCGTTCTGCATCAGCATCGCGACCTTCTTTACGCCCTTCTTCCGCAGGTACTCGACCATCAGCGTACCGAACCCGCTGGGACCCGCGTCCCAGTTCCACGTGCGCATCAGGTAGCCGTTACCCGGCTTGCCGAGCTCGTAATGGATCTGTGTCGCGCCGCCCATCAGCAGGAACTGGCCGTCGTGCTGCTTCGCGTAGCCTTCGATGCCCTTGAACACGTTGGTCAGGAACGGTCCGAACACATACTTGACCTTGTCCTCCTCGAGAAGCTTCTTCAACTGGATCAGCGCCTGCTGCGGGTTGCCCTGCGTATCGGGATTGATGAGCTCGAGCTTGTACGTCTTGCCCGCCACCTGGAAGCCGCCGGCCCTGTTGATCTCGTCCACGGCCATGCGCATGCCCTGCGACGACATCCAGCCGTAAGTGTTGAGCGATCCGGTCTGGGCTTCGATCTCCCCGATCTTCACGACGTTCTGCGCGCTGGCGACAACCGTCCACGCCGCGAATCCCATCGAAACAGCAAAGAGCTTCCGTGACCGCTTCATGTTTCCTCCATGGATACTTCATGACGCACTTGATGTGCTGCGCCTTTGCGGACGCAGATGATCGGCGAATCGAACCGCCGGCATTAGCGCGCGCCGGCGAGGCGAACGGCTGCTGTCTTCAATCTACATCATGGCCGTGCCCGCCTGCGGATCCTCCTGCTGCTGCAGCGCGAAAATCGACGTGTAGCCGCGGGACCAGTCGGGCGGCACTTCGCAAGGCTCGGGATCGATGTGCGCGTAGCGTGCCGGCTTGCCGCGAATCATCGCGGCGTCGTATCGCGGGGATGGAATGGGGTTTGGCGTATAGGGGAAAGCGTCGGCCGACGTGAGGACGTACAGCAGCAGCGGCCGGCCCTTGTCGGACGTGTTGACCGGCGAGCCGTGCAGCGTGCGGCAATTGTGGATCGTCACCGATCCCGCCGGCCCGACCATGTACTTCGCCTTCGAAAGATCGGCGCCAGCCACGTCGCGCTCCGAGATGCAGCCGGTCCAACGGCCATTGGCACCGTACTGGCTCGGCATGCGCCAGCGATGACTCCCCGGGAGGAATCCGACCGGGCCCTGTTCCATCTCGCAATCGTAAAGATAGGTTCCCACCGTCAGCGGCGAATAGTTGGTGTGCGGCCAGAACGGTATGTCGTAGTGCCACTTCACCTCTTCGCCGCCCTTCGCCCATTTGAAGTTCAGCTTCGACTGGTAATACTTGACATCCGGGCCCACGAGGTCCGCGACGATGTCGCCGAGCTTCGACTGCGTGATGTAGTCCCAGAAAATCGGATGCTGGTCCACCGGGCTCGAGACCCGGCGCAGCCTCGGGTTCTGCGGCGTGTGGTCGGGCTCGAGATCGAACACCGCGTCCGATTTCATGACCGCGCGGCTGCGCTCGACAAGATCCTGCGTGGCCGCGCGCAGCTTCGCGAGCCAGTCCTCCGGGACGATCCTTTCGAGCAGGATGAAGCCATCCTCGAAGTAGCCTTCGCGTTGCTGCCGCGAGAGGACCCGCGGTGGGGTCGACAGGACTTGTTCGGGTGTCATGAGAAGCCTCGCTTCGAAAAGGGTGAACGGATCGATCGACGACGTCACGCTCGCCGTGCCGGATGGCGGGACGACCGCCGCGACCGGCGCAACGGGTCAAGTGTCGGCTCCAACGGTTGCACGGGTGAATTTATCGATCTCGTCGATCAGCCGGTCGAGCGCGCGGGCGGCGGCGTCTTCGTCGCCCCTGGCGATCGCGCGGGCGATGTTGGCGTGCAATTTCGCCGTGGCCGGCATGTCGGCGGCTTCCTGGTAGTGGATGAACCAGAATCGCCGCGACAGCGAGTGCATCAGTGTCATCGCCCCGGCGCCGAATTCGTTGCGTGCCGACCTCGAGCACAGCTCGTTGAACTCGCGGTCGACGCGGATGAATGTCGTTTCGTCGTCAGACTTCGCCGACTGCTCGAAGATGCGTGCAATCTCGGCGAAGCGCGCGCGTTCCGCGGGAAGCGCGCGGCGTGCCGCGCTCCGCGCGATCAGCCGCTCGACCTCGCGGCGAACTTCGAGCAGGCGCAACTGGCTCTTGACGTTGATTTCCGACACGATGATTCCCCGTCGGGGAAGGATCGTGACCAGCCGCTCGCGGGCGAGTCGCTGCAGCGCCTCGCGAATGGGCGTACGCCCGATGCCAAGCGTCTGGCTCAACCGCGCCTCGGAAACCGCGGCACCCGGCCGAAGCTTCAGCGTGACGATCATTTCCTCGAGGATCGAATAGGCCCGGTCGGTGAGGCTCGGCTCGTTGTCGCACAGCAACGCCGCGCCGGCGCCGCTCGCGACCTTCGTCCCGCGTTTCACCACGCGTGCCACGGAAGATCGCGTTTCACCGTCATGCCTGCTTGCGCCGTTCGACGAGGTTCAGGAATTCCTCGTACTCGTTTGGGTCGACCGAGTAGCTGTGGTCGTCGTCCGGAAACTGGCCCGCCCTCACTTCGGCGACATACTTCTCGAGGCCCGCGACGGCAACCTCCGTGAGATTCGCGTACCGCTTCGTGAATTTCGGCCTGAAGTCGGTGAATACGCCAAGCAGGTCATAGCTAAGGAGAATCTGGCCGTCGGTGCCCGGTCCCGCGCCGATGCCGATGGTCGGAATATCGAGCTGCTGCGAAATCACGCGGGCAATCGCGGCCGGCACGGCTTCGAACTCGAGCATGAAGCAGCCGGCGTCCTGGATCGCGAATGCGTCGGTGAGGATCTTCATCGCCGCGGCGGCGGTGCGGCCCTGGATCTTGAAGCCGCCGAACACGGCGATCGTGTGCGGCGTAAGTCCGATGTGCGACGCCGTGGGAATGCCGGCATCGACGAGCGCCTTCAAGATGTGTGCCTGCGATTTACCGCCCTGCGGCTTGATCGCATCACAGGCGGCTTCCTGCATGAAACGCGTCGCGTTGGCGAGCGCGCGATCGACGGTGTTGTAGCTCTGGTAGGGCATGCAACCGAGCACGAACGTGTTGGGCGCACCGCGCCGCACGGCGGCCGCGTGCAGGACCATCATGTCCATCGTCGCGGGAATCGTATTGGGGTGGCCGTGCGCGACCATCGCGAGGCTGTCGCCGACGACGGCGACATCGATTCCGGCCATTTCGGCCCAGCGCGCGGACGTGTAGTCCGGCACGGATGTATATACCATCTTCTCTCCGGACTTCTTCGACTCCCGGATCTCGCCGATCGTGCGTTTCTTGCGCTGCGATGAATCCATGAGCTGATTCCTCCAGGGCACTCTCAGGACCTCACGCTGCGTGCGCGATTGACAGACGGGCTAATCGACGACTAATATATCAGCTTGTCCAAGCAGCAAGCAAGCATGAGGCCGATCATGATGACCGAGCGCCAACGCAGGTTCCGCGAGCAGTACATTTCGAACGTCAGCCCGCTCTACAACGGGCTCGTGCACATCGGCGTGATGTACGCGGCCGGCATAGCGGCGATCGCGTACTGCGCGACGCGGCTCCAGAGTGCGACCTGGGAATGGCTTTTCGTCATCCCGACGTTCATCGGCGGCAACCTCGTCGAATGGGCGATGCACAAGTACGTCATGCACCGCAAGATCGACGTCTATGCGCTGCGTGCCATCTACGATCGCCATACGAGGCAGCACCATCAATACTTCACTGACAACGACGTCACGCACGACACGACGCGCGAGTTCCGGATCGTGTTCTTTCCATGGCGCGTGCTGATGGTGCTCGGTGTGTTCGGTGCGATCCTCGGCACGTTGACCGGTTTCATCGTCGGCGCCAACGCCGGGTACGTCGTGTTCATGACGATGGTCGGCTACTACATGACGTACGAGACGTTCCACTATTGCTGCCACGTCCACGACAACGCGTTCGTGCGCAACATTCCGTTCATCAACACGATACGCCGGCACCATACGGCGCACCACAACATGGGGATCATGATGCACTTCAACATGAACCTCACGTTCCCGATCGCCGACTGGCTGCTCGACACCAGCGACCTGAATCGCGGCCTGCTCGGACATCTTTTCAACGGCTACAACGAGGCGCATCTCAAGCCCGAGCTTGCGCCCATCATCGCGCGGTTCCGGACGAATGACACGCAGGACAAGCGGTGCACGCTCGACGGGCCGAAGCTCGAGCCCGACGAGTTGCGCACGATGGCGAGCGTCGGCAGTCACATCTGACCCTTGTTCGCGTGAAGCGTGCTTCCCGGCGCCGTCTTGGGTTCACGCCGCGGCAGCCTTGAATCCACGATGGCGAGTGCGGTGCCACGAGGCGTTGCGCCATCGCCCCGACGCGCGCAACGCCGGACGACGAGTCGTTCGCCTTACGGCGGCGCCTTGCGGTGCATCAGTGCGAAGTGCGGTACATCAGGGACCGCAGCCGGGCGGCATGGGTCCGACGCGCACCAGTGAAATGGTGCCCGATTTTCCGGCGCTG
>JALYSS010000192.1 GCA_030854685.1 Pseudomonadota bacterium
TATAGACGCCGATCACGACCCCGGACTCGTCGATGTCCGGAATGTAGCTGCCGCGCAGGAAGCGCGCGCCGCTCGGTCGTTGCACTTCGACGTCGAAGTCGACGCGCTCGCCGGCGAACGCGCGATCAAGGTTCGGGCCCACCGTCGCGTAGGCGAGGGAACCGAGGATTTCGCTGACGGGCTGTCCGGTGATCTCGGATAGCGGCCGATCGAGCCACGTCTCGTAGTAGCGGCTGTTGAACCGGTAGCGCCGGTCGCGGTCGATGTAGCCGATCATCGACGGGATGCTGTCGGTGATCTGCTGCAGGCGCTGTTCGCTTGCCTCCGCCTTGGCCTGCGCGGCGTGCAAGTCCGTGACGTCCTGCACGAGTGCGTAGAAACCGACGACATTGCCGGCCGCATCCTGATCCGGGATGTATTCGACGAGTTCGTGGCAGGCGCGACCATACCGCGTGACGGTGCGCTGGAAGCGGGCCCGCTCACCGTGCCGCACACGGTCCATGTGCGGTCGCGTCTGCGCGTAGCTTTCGGGACTCAGCACCTCGACGACGGAGCGCCCGACCATCTCCTGCGGCGCCAAACCGAACATCTGCCTGGATCGCGCATTGACGAACAGGTAGATTTCGTCGGCGGTCAGGTAAGCGATCAGCGCCGGCAGGTTGTCGGCGACCATCCGCATCCGCTTCTCGGAAGCCACGAGTGCCTGCTTCGCCTGCCGAAGTGCTGTGACATCCTGCGAAATGGTGACCACGCCTTGCACGGCGCCGTTCGCATCGACGTCGGGCACGTGATCGACCTGATAATACTGGGCGCCGTCCCGTTGCTCGACGACGAGGTCGAAGTGTCGCGACTCGCCGTGATAGCTGCGCTCGAGCTCGGGCTTGATCTGGTCGTACGCCGCGGGTGACACGATCTCGCCAAGGCGCTTGCCGACGATTTCCGCGGGATCGGTTCCCCAGTACTCTGCGAAACGCCGATTGCCGAACAGCAGCCGATCGTTGGTATCGATATACGTTATCCGCGCCGGAATGCCGTCGGCGATCAGGCGAACGAAGCGCTCGCGTGCGCCGAGCGCTTCCTCGGCGTCCTTGCGCCGCGTGATGTCCTGGCAGACGACGTACGCGCCACGCACTTCGTGCGCCTCCCCGTAGTCGGGGAAGCACGTGACGATGAATACGGGCGACTTGCCGTCGGGCGAGAAGCTGGCCTCGAACGTCTGCGGCAGGCCGCCGCGCACATCACGCATCCGGCCTTCGACCCGCGCATAAACCGCGTCGCCCAGGACGTCGCGCAGCGTCCGGCCGACCACCTTATCCGGCGCAAGACCGAACACGTCGCGGAAATACTCGTTGACGAAGCGGAAGTGCTCGTCGACATCGACATAGGCGATCAGCACCGGCACGTTGGCGGTGATCGTCGTGAGCTCGACGGTGCTCCGCTCCAGTGCCGAGGTCTTTTCCTCCAGCGCGGCGGTCTTTTCATGCAGTGCGCGCGTGCGATCCTCGACCGTTTGCGCAAGCCGGTTCAGCGCGTTGGCGAGGACACCGGCCTCGTCGTCGCCCGATACCGACGTGCGATGTGCGAGGTTTCCCCGCGTGAGCAGCGCCGCGTCGTAGGCAAGCTGGCGCAGCGGCTGCGCGATGCGTGTACCGAGCCGCGCGGCGAACGCGGCGCCGAGCAGCAACGACAGCGCGCCGAATGCCAGCGTCGCGAAGACATTGGCGCGCACCGCCGAGAGTGCCGCGTCCGCGGGCATGCCGACGAACACGTGCCATGGAACGCGCGTCGCACGCGTATAGCCGGCGATCCGGGGGACGTTGTCCGCACCCAGCGTCTCGTCGACGCCTTCGCGACTTTCGATGTGCGCGCGCGCCTTGCCGACGTTCAGCACGCTCATGCCGATCCAGCGCTCGGGATCGATGGTCCGCGCGAGCACCAGGCCTTGCGCGTTCACGATCGAGACGACGGTGTCCCGCGCTGCCCAGCCGTTGAGATCGAGCAGCCATCCCAGCTCGCGCAGCCTGGTCGATATCGTCACGACGCCCACGACGTTACCAGAGGCCCCGCGCACGGGGCGCGCGAACACGGCAACCGGCTCGCCGTTCGAAACCAGCGGCCCTTCGATCGCAACCTTACCGGTACGGACCGCGGTCTTGAAGTAGTCGCGGTTCGCGATCGCGAGGTCGCTTCGCACGTTCGTCCGGTCCAGCGCGCCGACGTTGCGGCCGTCCAGCGTCCACACACCGACGTTGTTCACCGAGCGCGGCAGGTCGTTGCGGATGCGCTGCAGGAATGCGTCGTTTGCCGCAGCGCCCGACGCATCGAGAACCGCTCCGTTTTCGATCAGCGCCAGCGCGCTCAGCATGTCGCTTACATAGTCGTCGACGCGCGCCGCAAACAGCTTCGCGAGCGACAGCGACCGCTGCTGCGCCTCGGCGCGCTCGATCGACGCCTGCCGCGCGGCATTACCGCCGACGTAGACGATGAATGGCAGCCCGAGGGCCAGCGCCAGCACGGCGAGCCGCACGCCGATGCTCGAACGCAGGCGCACCCGACCCCGGCCGCGGAGCGACCGAGGCAGATGCCGCGACCACCACCGCGCGCGGATTCCGGTGCGTGGCGCGGGCGCGGTGACGCTGTGCGTCGAATTGTCGTCGGACATGGCAGCCGAACGGCGTTCCGGGTCGGAACGCGTCGAGGTCAGGGCCTGCCGCAAGGAGCATGCCGCTGTCATTCAGCGATAATGCCCGGCGCCTCGTGCGATACCCGCGGTCGACCAACGCACGTTCCCGTCGCCATGAACCCCGTCTCGCTTGCTCTGCATCCCGGAATTATTTCGACTCCCGTGCGTAAGCGGCGCCACGCGTTCGTTCGCTGACATGCACCTGCACATCCTCGGGATCTGCGGAACATTCATGGGCGGCATCGCCGCGATCGCGAAGCGCGCGGGACACACGGTGACCGGCTGCGATGCGAATGTTTATCCGCCCATGTCGACGCAGCTCGCGGAACTCGGCATCGTCTTGACCGAGGGGTTCGATCCGACCCAGCTCGATACCATCGCGAAAGCGGCCGACGTGTTCGTCGTCGGCAACGTCGTAGCGCGCGGCAACCCGCTGATCGAAGCGGTCATGAACCGCGACCGCCGCTACGTTTCCGGACCGCAATGGCTGTTCGAGAACGTGCTCTCGGAAAAATGGGTGCTCGCCGTTGCGGGCACGCACGGCAAGACGACGACCTCCGCGATGCTCGCGCACATCCTTGGCTGCGCGGGACTCGACCCCGGCTTCCTGATCGGTGGCGTGCCATTCGACTTCGGCGTGTCGGCGCGGTTGACCGACGGCGCGTTTTTCGTCATCGAAGCCGACGAATACGACACGGCATTCTTCGACAAGCGCTCCAAGTTCGTCCACTACAAGCCGCGCACCGCGATCCTGAACAACCTGGAGTTCGACCATGCGGACATCTTTCCGGATCTGGGCGCGATCGAGACGCAGTTCCACCATTTCGTGCGGACGATCCCCGGCAACGGGCGCATTGTCGTCAATGGCGCGGACGAGTCGCTCGCGCGCGTCATCGCACGGGGTGCATGGAGCGAAATCGAGCGCTTCGACGCGGCCCCCTCCCACCGCGATCCGGCGCCGGAGTGGACGATCGCCAACGATGGTCGGGTGACGTTCGCCGGCGCGCCCCAGGGCACGCTCGACTTCGGCCAGACGGGTCGGCACAACCGCCTGAATGCCGTTGCGGCGATTGCGGCGGCGCGTCACGTGGGCGTTGCGCCGGGTGAAGGCCTTGCCGCTCTGCACTCGTTTAGCGGCGTAAAGCGACGCATGGAGCTACGCGGTCGAGTCAACGGCATCGCCGTCTACGACGACTTCGCGCATCACCCGACCGCGATCGCGACGACGGTCGACGGCCTGCGCCGGCGGGAGCCCGACGGGCGCATCCTCGCGGTGCTCGAACCTCGCTCGAACACGATGAAACTCGGGACGGTGAAGGCGGCGCTGCCAGGCAGCCTTGGCGCGGCCGACCGCGTCTTCTGCTACGCGGCAAACCTCGACTGGGACGCCGCAGGCGCGCTGGCGCCGCTCGGTGCGCGCGCAGAGGTGTACGAAGACCTTGCGACGCTTGTCGCCGCAGTGGTGCGCGAGGCGCGCCAGGGCGATCACATACTCGTGATGAGCAACGGCGGCTTCGGCGACGTGCACGGACGGCTGCTCCACGCGCTCGCATCCGCCGATGCGGGGGCGAGATAACGGAATTCCGCAGGTTTGTGCGCCGCAACTAGCCGGAGTGGAGTAGCACGCGTTATGCTTGAGCGGGACCCCGTTCCGTCACGTTTCGTCACCCCGAGGCCACAAGCCTCGGCCGTACCCGCCGCCCGCGCACGACTCCGCCCGACCGGCTTGTTGTGCGGCCGGCTCGCTGCAGAGGAGCTTGCGATGACAAACCGCTCACGCGTGGGCCGCGACCCCGCATCCCAGCCGCTTTCCGCCGTCGCCGCCGACCTGGTCGCCCGCGAAAAGGCTTTCGGCGCCTGCAACTACGACCCGCTGCCGGTCGTGCTCGCCCGCGGCGAGGGCAGCTGGCTCGCCGACGTCGACGGCCATTGCTACCTGGACCTGATGAGCGCCTATTCGGCGGTCAGCTTCGGGCACGCGCACCCGCGCATCGTGGGCGCGCTGATCGCGCAGGCGCAACAACTCGGCGTCACGTCGCGTGCGTATCACAACGACGAACTGCCGTTCCTGCTCGAACGCCTCGCGCAGCTGACCGGCCTCGACCGCGCGCTTCCTGCCAATGGTGGCGCCGAAGCGGTTGAAACGGCGATCAAGGCGGCGCGCAAGTGGGGCTACCAGATCAAGGGCATCGCCGAAGGCCGCGCCGAGATCATCGGATGCCATGGCAATTTCCACGGTCGCACGATCGCCGCCACCGGCTTGTCGACCGAGCCGCAATACCGGGATGGCTTCGGGCCGTTTCCGCCGGGCTTGCTGACGATCCCCTACGCCGATGCGGACGCGCTGGCGAAGTCGATCACCCCGCGCACCGCGGCATTCCTCGTCGAACCGATCCAGGGGGAGGGCGGCATCGTCGTGCCTCCGCCCGGCTATCTCTCGCGCTGCCGGGAGATCTGCCGCGAGCATCACGTGCTGTTGATCTGCGACGAAATCCAGACGGGGCTCGGACGTGCGGGTCGCTTCCTTGCCAGCGAATACGACGGCGTCAAGCCGGACGGCGTGATCCTCGGCAAGGCGCTTGGCGGTGGGTTGCTGCCGGTATCCGCGTTTGTCGCGACAAACGACGTCATGCAGGTGTTCCACCCCGGCGACCACGGGAGCACGTTCGGCGGCAATCCGCTCGCCGCAGCGGTCGCCATGGCGGCGCTCGACGTGCTGTTCGAAGAGGATCTGATCGAGCGCTCGGCGGAGCTGGGTGCGTGGCTGCTGTCGGAGTTGCAGGATTTGCGCAGTCACGTGGTGCGCGACGTCCGCGGACGCGGTCTTTTCGTCGGCATCGAAGTCGACGCGCGTTACACGACGGCGCGTCCGGTCGTCGATCGCCTTCTCGCGCGCGGCATCCTGTCGAAGGATACGCACGGCACGGTCGTGCGCATCGCGCCGCCGCTCAACATCGCGCGCGACGATCTCGAGTGGGCGATCGGCGAAATCCATACGGTGTTTCGCGAACTCGAGCGCGACCTGAAGCGCGCAGCGTAGGCCGCCACGCTCGGCCGGCGCTGGCGCGTCGTCTCGGGGCGGCGCGTCGGTGTCGGAGGTGTAATTCCGGACATGATCCGGTCGGGCCAGCGAACTGGTCGAAATTAGACCTCCGACACCGATTTTCGCGTGCGAACGTTAGTATTGGGCACCATGGCTGCCCCCACGCTTGCCGGCAAGCTCGTCGTCGCGATCAGCTCGCGCGCGCTTTTCGACCTGACCGAGAGCCACCGCGTGTATACCGACCTCGGCGTCGAGAGCTATCACCGCTACCAGATCGAGCACGAGGACGAGTTGCTCGCGCCGGGTCCGGCGTTTGCGCTGGCGACGAAGCTGCTGCGCCTCAATCGCCTGTCGAAGCAATACGTCGAGGTGATCCTGCTGTCCCGCAACAGCGCGGACACCGGACTTCGCGTATTCAACGCGATCAAGCATTACGGCCTCGACATCACGCGCGCAGCCTTCACCAAGGGCGAGCCGACGTCGCGCTACGTCCCGGCGTTCGGCGCCCACCTGTTCCTGTCGGCCGACACGGAGGACGTCAGGCGCGCGCTCGAAGACGGCTATGCCGCGGCGACGATATTCCCGAGCGTGTTCCGCAACGAAACCGACGAACTGCGCATCGCCTTCGACGGCGACGCCGTGCTTTTTTCGGACGAGGCCGAGCGCGTGTACCAGACGAGCGGTCTCGCAGCGTTTGCACAGAGTGAGAGCGACGCCGCATCGACACCGTTGATGGGCGGGCCGTTCAAGGAGTTTCTGGCCGGATTGCATCGAATCCAGGCCGATTTTCCCGAAGACCGCAGCCCCATCCGTACCGCGCTCGTCACGGCGCGAAGCGCTCCGGCGCACGAGCGCGTGATCCGCACGCTGCGGGCCTGGAACATCCGGATCGACGAGGCGCTGTTTCTAGGCGGTCTCGACAAGGGCGAATTCCTGCGCGCGTTCGGCGCGGACATCTTCTTCGACGATCAGGCGCGACACGTCGAATCCGCTGCGCAGCACGTATCGGCCGGGCATGTCCCGCACGGCATCGCGAACGAATGAACCCGTCCCCGGAAGGCTTTGCGCATCCTGCGCCTCGCGATTGCGCCCGTTCCGAAGGGAACCGCGAGCTACACCTGGAGTTCGAAGCGCCATGCTGAAAATTCGCCGTACGTCGCATTTCATCCGCTTTGCCGCCATCGCTACCGCCGCGTCGATGTTCGCGCTGCCGGCCATGGCGGACAACTACAAGATCGGCGTGCTCCATGTGGAGCGCCTGCTCCAGCAATCGAAGGCGGCCAAGGCGGCCCACGACCGGATCGAGCAGGAGTTCAAGGGACGCGATGCCGACATCAGCCGGAAGGAACAGGACGTGCGCGCGGCGACGGCGCAGCTCGCCAGGGACCGCGCCACGCTTCCCCAGGAAGAGCTCGCGAGTCGCGAGCGGACGCTGGAGCTGCAGACCCGGGACGTGCAGCGATTGCGCCAGCAGTTCACCGAGGATCTCCGCGCGCGTCAGTTCGAGGAACTCGACAAGCTGAAGGTGCGCCTCGACAAGGTGCTCACGGAGTACGCGAAGGACAACCATTTCGACCTGATCCTGCAGGACGCGCTCTACGTCGGCCGATCGGTCGACATCACCGATGACGTGATCAAGGCGCTCGAAGCGAAGTAGCGGCGACGCGAGCCGATGCCGCGATTACGCCGTAAACCCATTTCATCGGGTTGTCGGGCCCTTGTCGACCGAAGTTGCCGTGCTAGGCGAGCCTTCGGCCGTAAATCGGATATTGCGGATCGCTGTACCCGGGTGTGGACGGATGTCCCGGCCGCACGAGCGAATCGACGAGCGCCTCGTCTTCGGCACTCCAGGGCGTGCCGATGGCTGCAACGTAGTCTTGCCATTGGGAAAGCGTGCGCGGACCCGCGATGACGGACGCCACGATGCGATTCGCCCACAACCAGGCGAGCGCCCATTGCACCGGCGTTCGCCCGGTTTGCGCCGCGTGCGCCTTCAGCTGCCGCGCAATCGCGAACGACTCCTCCCGAAACTCGGTTTGCATCAGCCGACGGTCGTTTCGCGCCGCGCGCGAATCCTCGGGGACGATGCCCGACGCGTACTTGGCCGTCAGCACGCCGCGAGCGATCGGCGAGTACGACGCGACGCCGATGCCGTAGTAATCGCAGGCGGCAAGGACCTCGACTTCGGGCATCCGGTTCAGCAGGTTGTAGCCAGGCTGGCAGGCCACCGGCGGCGCCACTCCGAGCCGCTCGCAGCAGCGCATCACTTCCGCAATCCGCCACCCGCGGAAATTCGATACGCCGAAATAGCGGATCTTCCCCGCATCGACGAGCGCGCCCATTGCCGCCACCGTTTCCTCGAGTGGCGTCACCGCATCGTCGCGATGCAGGTAATAGATGTCGATCCAGTCGGTGCCGAGGCGTGAGAGGCTCGCGTTGCACGCCTCGAAGATCCAGCGCCGCGACGAGCCGCCGGTGTGCGGCGGCTTGTTTTGGTCGCCCGCGATGACGTTGCCGACCTTGGTGGCGAGGATCCAGCGTCCGCGCTGCGGCTTGATCGCGGCGCCCGTGATCGTCTCCGACGCCCCCTTCGCATAGACGTCTGCGGTATCGATGAAGTTGACGCCGGCGGCAAATGCGTCGGCGACGATCTCGTTCGCTTCGCTCGCACCCGTGCGATCGCCGAACATCATCGTGCCGAGGCAGACGATCGACACTTCGAGTCCACTTCGCCCCATACGCCGGTATTCCATGTCTTCTGTCCCCTGATCTTGGTGTCCTGTTCCGTGATCGTACACGGCTATAATTTCGCCCTCTCGTCAACGTCGCGGTGGTGCGGCGTCCGATCGTCGGGGAGGTTCCCATCGGTCGAATGTCCTTCACCGCGCGATCTCCGGCTCCCATGAACGTGCTGTTCGAGGATGACGGCCAGCTCAAGGCCGGGACGCTCCTCGCCGACCACGACGCGTCGCTTTCGGTCGAGGCGGTATCCGGCAAGCGGCAGAAGATCAAGGCGGCGCACGTGCTGCTTCGCTTCGCGACGCCTTCGCCTGCCGAGACGCTCGCGCGTGCGCACGAGCTCGTGACGGAGCTGGACCCGAATTTCCTGTGGGAAGTCGTCCCCGACGACGAATTCGGCTTCGACGAGCTCGCGCGCGAGTACTACGGGACCACTCCGGCGCCGGCCCAGTCGGCGGCCGTCGCCCTCGCCCTCGCGCGCGCGCCGATGTATTTCCATCGCAAGGGCCGCGGCCGCTACCGCAAGGCGCCGCCCGATGCGCTCAGGGCCGCGCTGGCGTCGATCGCGCGCAAGGAGAGCGAAGCCCGCGACATCGCACAATGGGTCGCCGAGCTCGCGGAGCATCGGCTGCCGCAGCCGCTCGCTTCGAGGCTCGACATGCTGCTTTACCGGCCCGACAAGAACACGCCGGAATGGAAGGCGCTCGACGCCGCATGCGCCGCCGCACGCACGAGCCCCGTGCAGTTGTTGCATGCCTGCGGCGCGATCGCGTCGTCGCACGACTATCATTTCCGGCGTTTCATCGTCGAAGCATTCCCACACGGCACCGAGTTTCCCGCCTGGGGTTCGCTGCCCGAACTGCCGGTGATGCCGGTGGCTCCGGTGCGGGCGTTTTCGATCGACGATGCATCGACGACCGAAATCGACGACGCGTTCTCGGTACGCGATCTCCCCGACGGTACGCGCGAGATCGGGATTCACATCGCGTGTCCGGCGTTGGCGATTCCGCGCGGAACGCCGCTCGACGCGATCGCACGGCAGCGCCTGTCCACCGTTTACATGCCGGGCCGCAAGCTGACGATGCTGCCCGACGCCGTGGTCGACGCGTTTACGCTCGCGGAAATGCGCGATTCGCCGGCGCTTTCGCTCTACGTCGTGACGGACACGGACGGCGCACCCCTGCGTCAGCGCACGGCACTCGAGCGCGTGCCGATAGCCGCGAACCTGCGGCACGACGCGCTGACCGAAGCGTTCGCGACCGATGCGGGCGTCGGCGAGGAATCGCCGTGGACGCCCGAGCTTCGCGCGCTGTGGAAGCTCGCGATGCGCCTTTCCGATCTGCGCGGCAAGGCAGACATTTCGCGCATCGATTACAACTTCGACGTCGATTGGAGCGTCGAGGGGGCCGGAGAGCCGGGGCGGGTGGCGATTACGCCGCGAACGCGCGGCGATCCGCTCGACAAGCTGGTCGCCGAACTGATGATCCATGTCAACCATACGTGGGGACGCCGGCTCGCCGATGCGCAGATGCCCGGGCTTTATCGAGTGCAGTCGGGCGGCAAGGTGAAGATGAGCACGCGGCCCGGCGAGCATCAGGGCCTCGGCGTCACGCATTACCTGTGGGCGAGTTCGCCGCTGCGCCGTTATAGCGATCTCGTCAATCAGCGCCAGTTGGTTGCCGCGGTGAGCGAGGAGCGTCCACCGTACGCGGACAACGACGCCGAGCTGTTCGCAGCACTCGCCGATTTCGAAGCGACCTATTCGCAGTACGCCGAAATGCAGGACCGGATGGAGCATTACTGGTGCCTGCGCTGGCTTCTCCAGGAGCGAGTGGCGGAATGCGCGGCGCGCATCATTCGCGATACGCTGGTGCGCTTCGACCGGCTGCCGCTCGTCGTGCGCCTGCCCGACATGCCCGCGGCTGCGGCGGACACGCCGGTCCGGGTCGCGATCGGACGCATCGATCTACTCGAGTGCACGCTCGAATGTCGCTACGCCGGCCTCGTTGACGGACCCGCGACCGGCTGAAAGCGTTGGATTGTCGCCACGCGGAAGCGGCTAATCGATTGGCGGGCGGCTACGATGGCTATGACGGCGGCATGAGCGCGCTACAATGGCCCGGACCGGAAACCACCGACCGATCGCGCCCTTGCCACGCCGTGTCGCCCAGCCGAAGCCTGTGAAAGACACGGCCGCCGTTCCGCGGGTCGCCGCGGCATCGCCACGACTTCGGTCCGCGCCGGCGCCGGCAGACGCCTCGGCGCAACCCGCGCTTCGCCCTTCGGGAGCCGCAGCGGGGATACGAGGCATCGCGCGTGCAAGCGCCGCTCCGGTTCGCAAGTCGCACCTCGCTTTTGCGGGCGTGTTGCCGCCAGCGCGCATTCCGCCGGAATCGCTGGTCACGCCTCACCGCGTATCCACGATCGGGATCGCAATCGGTGTCTCGATCGCAATCCATGCGTTGGCGCTGGCACTGCACTTCACCGTCGGATCCGGCCGCAACCACGACTCCAATCCGCCGCTCGAGGTGGCGCTCGTGAACGCGAAATCCGCGTCCAGGCCCACGAAGGCCGACCTGCTCGCGCAAGCGAACCTCGACGGAGGCGGAAACACCGAGAAGAACCGGCACGCAAAAACGCCGTTGCCTGCGCTGCCGCGGGAAACGCTGCGCCAGAACGTCGCCGTGCCGTCGTCGAAACGGGAAGTCGAGAACAATACGACGCACGAAATGCTGACGCAGCTCCGCTCGCCGACGGCGATCGTGACGCCAGAGCCCAAGCCGCTGGAGGAACCCGAGCCAACCGAATCTCCGACGGCGAACGACATCATGCAGACGACGCTCGAGGCGATGCAGCTCGAAGCGAAGATCGCGCGCGACATGGACGCGTATCAGAAGATTCCGCGCCGCAAGCACATCGGTGCCCAAGCGACCGAATATCGCTTCGCGCGCTACGTCGAAGACTGGCGGATGAAGGTCGAGCGCATCGGCAACCTCAATTACCCCGAAGTCGCGCGGCAGAACAAGCTGTACGGCAGCCTGATCCTGACGGTGTTCATCCGCGCCGATGGCAGCGTCGAGAAAGTCGAGGTCAAACACAAATCGGGGCAACGCATCCTCGACGCCGCCGCGGTCAGGATCGTCGAGATGGCCGGGCCCTACGCGCCGTTTCCCGACAACATTCGCCGCGACACCGACATCCTGAGTATCACGCGCACGTGGACGTTCGCCCGGGGCAACGAGCTGCGCAGCGAGTGACCGCGTGACCCGCCGGCGCGGGCTTCTACGAGTGCTCGCGCTCGCTGCCGGCCTCGGCGCGCTCGCCATCGTCCTGTTGCACCTGTATTTCGCCGCGATGATCGCGTGGTGGAGCACGCATCCTCCGCGTGAAACCGCATTCATGGCCGAGCGGATGCAGGAATTGCACACGAAGAATCCGCGCGCGCCATTGCGCTATCGGTTCGTTCCCTACGAACGAATCGCCACTTCGCTTAAGCGCGCGATGATCGCCGCGGAAGATGCGAAGTTCGTCGAGCACGAAGGCTTCGACTGGAACGGCATCGAGCTTGCGATCGAGAAGAACGAGCAGCGCGGCCGCATCGTCGCCGGCGGATCGACGATCACGCAGCAGCTCGCCAAGAACCTGTTTCTGTCCGGCTCGCGCTCATGGCTTCGCAAGGGAGAAGAGGCGGTCATCACGCTGATGCTGGAGGCGATGCTGGACAAGCGCCGCATTTTTGAGCTGTACCTGAACGTCATCGAATGGGGCAACGGCGTGTTCGGCGCGGAAGCGGCCGCGGAGCGCTATTTCGGCGTGTCGGCCGCACGCATCGGGTCGGAGCAGGCCGCGCGGCTTGCCGCGATGGCGCCCAATCCGCGCTTCTATGAACACAACCAGGGCGCGCCGGGATTGAACCGCAAGATTCGCATCATCCTCGCGCGAATGCCGTCCGCTGACTTGCCGTAAATTAATTGGGGTCAGAGCCGTAATACTTCGCCAACGTCAATTCGGACCTGGCGCGTAATCGGCCCGGCGAAGTATTACGGCTCTGACCCCAATTAATTCGTTCGGGCGGTTTCACCGAGGGCTCGCGACGCTGTTTCTCGTGTAAGCGCGGCTCGACGCCCGGGCGAGTGTTGGCGAGGGACGGAATAGGAGCGCCGTAGCGGTTGTTTGCGGCGGTGCGATACCCGATTTCCCTTTCCCTCAGGAGCTCTTGTGATCGACAGGAAAATTCAGCTTTGTGCCATCGCGCTCGCCGGCACATTTGCACTTTCCGCCTGCACTTCGACGGGCATGCATGACGGCACGGGAATGGAGCACTACGCACCCGCGAAGACGGCCGCCGACGGCACGCTGACAAACCCTGCAGGCATGACGCTCTACACGTTCGACAAGGATGCCGGCGGCAGGAGCGCGTGCAACGGTCCGTGCGCTGCGAACTGGCCGCCATTGACTGCCGATGCGGATGACAAGGCGACCGGCGAATGGTCGATCATCACGCGCGAGGACGGCTCGAAGCAGTGGACCTATGACGACAAACCGCTCTACACATGGAGCAAGGATAAGAAGCCCGGCGACAAGACGGGCGACGGCTTCCTCGACAATTCGTGGCATGCCGCGAAGGGATAACGTTCTTGCTCCGGGCGGCGTAACATGGCGGCGGCGGTGAACGGCGCATGGGCGCCCCCGGCCCCGGCCCGCATCGCGGGCCTGATCGCCATGAGCGTCGACCCGCCGCTACCGCATCCCGATCTGCTTGCCGCCATCCCGCGGTTGCGCCGCTACGCGCGCGTGCTGACCGGAGACGCGACGCGCGCGGACGATCTCGTGCAGGAAACGCTGGCGCGTGGCTGGCAGAAGCGCCGATTGTGGGCTGCCGGCACCGATCTTCGGGCGTGGCTGTTCACGATCATGCACAACGTGTTCGTCAACCAGCGCGCGGTGGCGCTGCGCGATGCGCAGAACGTTTCGCTCGACGGCGACGGTGAGGCCGGCGCCGCGTGGCAGGTGTCGGTACGTGCGCCGCAGCAGGCTCACGTCGAATTGCTGGAAGTGTTGCGCGAGATTTCGCGGCTGCCGCCCGACCAGCGCGAAGTGCTCGTGCTCGCCGCCGTCGAGGAAATGCGCTACGAGGAGATTGCAGCAGTGCTGTCGATTCCGGTGGGCACCGTGATGTCCCGTCTTTCGCGCGCTCGAGCGAAGCTGCGGCGTGCGCTGTCGGACTCGGGAAGTGATCCGGTAGCCCCTTTGAAAATCGTCCGATGAACGGAACATCGTTGGTATGAGCAAGCTGCCGATCAGCGACGACGATGTCCATGCATGGGCCGACCGGCAATTGCCGCCGGATCGGCGGACGGCGTTCGAGCAGGCGATGGCAAGCGATCCCGTGCTTACGGCGAAGGCCAGCGCCATCGAGCGCCAGAATGCGTGGCTGCGTGGCGGCCTCGATGCACTGCTGCACGAGCCGCTGCCCGAGCGTCTGATCGATGCAGCGCGCGTCCCCGCGGCTCCCCGACGCTCATGGCGTTGGCTTGCGACCGCCGCCGTGTCGGCAGCGACGTTGCTTATCGGACTCGCGGGCGGTTGGTACGTGCGCGATGCGGAGCTCGAGCTCGCGGGAACGCCAACGACGTTCGCCCGGCAAGCCGCGCTCACTCACGCGCTTTATGCGACCGACGTCAATCGGCCCGTCGAAATCTGGGCGCCCGAGGAAAAGCGCCTGGTCGCGTGGCTGTCGAAACGGCTCGACTACCCGTTGCACGCGCCGGATCTGAACAGCGCCGGCTACGCGCTGGTCGGAGGCCGGCTCGTCGCCGGCAATCAAAAGCCGACCGCCCTCTTCATGTATGAAAACGCGGCCAGACAGCGCCTGACGTTGCAGGCGCGCAAGCAGCCGCCGGGTACCGACGAAACCGCATTCCGCTACGACGTCGAGGATGGCGTCGGTGTCTACTACTGGATCGACGACCAGTGCGCGTATGCGTTGTCCGGCAACGTCGATCGCGCGCAACTGCTGAAGGTAGGCCGGCTCGTCTACGCGCAGCTCAGCACCGCCGACGCGCCGAAGTAGCGGCCGGGCGTACAATGCGTGCCGTCGCGCAGCGCATTGCGACTCGCGCGTGCCGTTTCACCGACCATGATTTCAACGCTTCTCGCGCCGAAGTTCCTTGCGTTGTACGTCTTCGTGGCGTCCGCGCTGTTCGTGCATTTTCGCGGCCGCGTGCGTCACAAGCTGACCCGTCAGCTCGCCGATCACTCGACGATCATGGCGCCGTACAACGCGCTGATGTACCTGTTCTCCGCGGTACCGGCGAAGCCGATCCTCGATCCGCGCAGCCTGCCGGCGCTCGACGTGCTGCGCGACAACTGGCAGACGATCCGCGATGAGGCGCTCGCGCTTGTCGGCGACGGCCACATCCGAGCCGCCACCGGACACAACGACCTCGGCTTCAATTCGTTCTTCAAGAATGGCTGGAAGCGCTTCTATGTGAAATGGTATGGCGATCCGCTGCCGTCGGCGCAGGTCGCCTGTCCGAAGACGGTGGCGCTCGTCGAATCGTTGCCGACGGTGAACGCCGCGATGTTCGCGCTGCTGCCGCCGGGCGGGAAGCTCAATCGCCATCGCGACCCGTTCGCCGGATCGCTTCGCTATCATCTTGGCCTCGTGACGCCGAACTCCGACGCATGCCGCATCTACGTCGATGGCGAGCCTTACTCATGGCGTGACGGTCAGGACCTCCTGTTCGACGAGACGTTCATCCACTCTGCCGAGAATGCGACCGAGACGACGCGGATCATCCTGTTCTGCGACGTCGAGCGACCGCTCCGCACGCGCGCCATGCAGGCGGTGAATCGCTTCGTGAGCCGCACGATCATCCGCGCCGCGTCGACGCAGAACACCGAGACCGAGCCGGTCGGCGCGCTGAACCGGATCTATGCGCTGGTCGGCAACGGTAGCGATGTCCTCTCGCGACTCAAGCGCCGCAATCGCCCGGTCTTTCGCACCGTGAAGTACGCGCTGATCGCGGGTCTTGCGTATTGGATCTTCATCTACTAGCACCGATTTCACGACAACGTCACGACGCCGCGCGGCGTGCGCAGCATCACGGCCAGCCGCGACGTGCGACCGTAGGTCACTTTGAGCGATTCGGAGAGACCAAGCGCGGTGAGCGCTGTACGCACGGGTGTCGGTTCAAGGTGTTCACCGGCAAGGGCCACGACGCGCACGCCGACATCCTTCAGCAAATCCGCGGGGTGCCGGCGATCCGACCATTGAATGAGCGTCGGGACGAGGCCGCGCTCCGGCAAGTGGCCGTCGCCGGGGACAGTGATGCGCCATTCGAAATCGCCGCGCCGCATCGTCACGATCGAGCCCAGATCCGTCGGGCTGCACGCGGCATCGGCTTCTATGTCGAGCGAGCGCACGACCCAATGGATCAGCGCCGGCCCTTCGGCAAGTCGCGCGCGCATGCGCGGTTCATCGAGGTCGAACCAGCGCGGCCGAGTGGGAGCGCTTCCTTCCGGGTCGATCGCGACGATTTCGAGATAAAGCCGCGGACCGAGTCCCACCAGCGCGTTGTGCGTGCCCATCGCGACATGTCGGCCACCCGGTTGCGGCCGCACGCCGAGCCTGCTTTCCACCCACTCGGTCCCGGCGGCAAGCGTCGATGCGCCGACAACGAGATGATCGATCGCGAGGTCGGGCGGCGCTCGATGCCGCGACGTCATCGTGATACGGCGCCTTCGGCGTGCTGTTGTTCGTCGGCCGCGAAATCGAGTTCGACGCGCGCGCCATTCCGATCGTGGAAGAACACCTGCCATGTGCCCGAGCCGTCCTGGCGCCGACAGATGTGCTCGATGCCGCGCGACGTGAGCAGGGCCAGCGTGTCCGACAATTCGGTGGCGGAAAAAGCCATGTGGTCGATGACGCCGGCCTTGAGCTCGTCGGCCGAGCGGCCGCCGACCACATGAAGGATTGGCATCGCGCCGGCGTAGAGCCATGCGCCGGGGAATTGGAGTGGCGGACGCGCGCCAGCCGTGAGACCGAGGAGTTCGCGATAGAAACTGACGGTTGCGGGTACGTCGTCAGTCAGGATGGTGAAGTGATTCATCGCGGTCACGGGCATCGCATCCTCGATGGGTTCGGTTGATCGAGGTTCGATTATGCCGCGTCGGCCATGAACCGCGCGAGCAGTTCGACCGCATCCGGACCCTGCGGATCCGAGTACGCGAACTGCCCGCCACCGCCGCTCCATGCATGGCCGAGTCCTTCGACCAGTACGTGGCGTACGACCGTCCGACCGTCGCTTTTCCAGTCGTCGGTGCGCATCGGGTAGCGCTCGGCGGCGCATTCACGGGATGACGTGTCGCTCGGCAGCAGCGACGAGCCGCCTGAATGTTCGGCGCTGCCGGCAGGATGCGCATTGAAGCGCAGGTATTGATCCACGAGCGCAACGCCGTTGATCGGCGCGACGACGTCGTCCCGATCGCCCTGGACGACGAGCAACGCGACCGGCAACGCCGGAGTTTTTCGCTCCGCCTTTCTCGCGTCGCCACCCAGGCGCGCGACATCGTTGTCCGGCCCGTTCCGCATGACGGATAAAGCCGATGCGGGCGAAGACGCCGCGCCGCAGGCGAGGCCGGAATGCGCCAGCACGCCGCGCACGAGACGCGGATGACGCAGACCGATCACGGCGGCGAGCGCGCCACCGGCCGAGAAGCCTGCGACAAAGACGCGCTCGCGTCGCGCGCGGTAGCGACGACGCACGCCGACGATCTGCGCGGCAACGATCGCCGCCTCCCCGGCCCCGCGTTCGGTGTTCGTTTCGAACCAGTTCCAGCAGCCCCACGGATTAGCCGACTTCGATTGGCGCGGCAGCAGCACGAGCCACCC
>JALYSS010000267.1 GCA_030854685.1 Pseudomonadota bacterium
GAGCACCACCGTCAAACAGGAATTCGCCGTCGACGGCATGAGTTGCGGCGGCTGCGTCAGGAGCGTGACCCGTGCCGTGTCGCAGTTGCCGGGCGTGCAGAAGGTCGACGTGTCGCGGGAGAAGAAAGCCGCGACGATCGAATATGACGGGGCGGCGATCAAACCCGGCGCGATCGTTGCCGCGATCGAGGCGGCGGGATTCGGGGCAATTGCGCGCTGATCGCTCCTGCACGGGAACGTCGTTTGCCGACCGATACTGCCCAATGGGATAATCCCGTTGGCGGGGTGTAGCGCAGCCCGGTAGCGCGCTTGCTTTGGGAGCAAGATGTCGGAGGTTCGAATCCTCTCACCCCGACCAATGACATCTGACTTTCAATCACGTGCAACGCGTGATTGAAAGGTCGATGCGCCGATATCGTATAATCCGCGCCGTGAGAGCGCTGAGACGCATCGCCGCGTTCGTGCTGATGGTCGCGTTGCCGTTCCAGGCGGCGATCGGCGCGACCGGCTGGCACTGTCTCACGTCGACGCATCACGTCCATGTGGTCGGTGGCGCAGTCACGATTCACGATCATTCCGTAGACAGGTCTTCAAAGGATGCGCTCGAAGAGACGGACGTACAGCGGGCTGTCGGCAGCGGCGCGCTCCATCTGGCAGGCGATGGCGAATGCAGGGCTTGCAGCTCCTGCTGTTTCTCTGCCGCCGTCATTCCGACGACGCTGTCGGCATCCATCGATTCACCACCTCCCGCCAAAATAAGCATTAACGTCGATACGGCGATGACATCGCGCTTCCTCGACGATCTGTTTCGCCCTCCCCGAACCACGACGCTCTGAGTAACCGACCGCGGTCGGTTACGTCGCGAGGCACGCCAGCTGCTGCACATCGCCGTTGCCGGCGCGTGTAATCAGGCGCTTCAATGCGTCGCCGTGAATAGCGATTCGGGAACCTTCCATGCATTTGTCACGCGCGTTGGCGCGTCTTGTCGGTGCGGCACTGACTGTGCTCGCTCTTGCCGGATGTGCGACATTTTCATCCGACGGGGGCACCGGTGGCGTGCAAGCGCTCGCGCGGGAGCGCCTCGGCTCGAACGTGACACTGCCGGCAAAAAACGCCGACAACGCGCAAGTGGCAGCGGCCGTAGCGGATCTTCTGAGCCAGCCGCTTACGCCGGATAGCGCGATGCAAGTCGCGCTACTCGACAATCCGGGCATTCGCGCGAGCCTCGCGGAACTCGGCGTCGCGGAAGCGGACCTCGTTCAAGCCGGACGTCTGGCCAACCCTCGCTTCAGCTTCGGCAACAAGCGCAGCATCGAAGCGTTCAGCATCGACCGCACGATTCTGTTCAATGTGATGTCGCTTTTCGTTCGCCCGTTGGCGCAGGAAGTGGCCGCGCGCCAGTTCGGGACTGCGCAGCTGCAAGCAGCCGCGGACGTGCTCCAGCTCGCCCGGGACACCCGCCGTGCCTGGTTTTCCGCCGTCGCGGCCGAGGAGTCCGTCAAGTACTTTGAACAGGTAAAGCTGGCCGCCGACACCGGCTCGGAGTTGGCCACCCGCATGGCGAAGGCCGGCAACTTCAGCAAGCTCACACAGATGCGCGAACAGGCGTTCCAGGCCGACGCAACGGCACGACTTGCGAAGGCGAGACTCGCTGCACTGCTGGAGCGGGAGCAATTGACCCGGTTGCTTGGGATTACGGGCTCGGAGCTCCAGTTCCGGCTCCCCGACCGCCTACTCGAACTGCCGAAAGTTCCGGTCGATTCGATCGATACCGAACGGGTCGCGCTCGATCGTCGCCTCGACGTGCAGATCGCAAAGCGCAGGACTGAAGCGATGGCCGCCAACCTGGGTCTCACCAAGGCGACCCGTTTCATCAACGTGCTCGAACTCGGTTACACCAACGAGAGCGACACGGGCGAGCGGCGTCAGAACGGCTACGAGATCGAAGTCGAACTGCCGCTCTTCGACTGGGGTGACGCGCGTCTGGCGCGCGCGGAGGCCGCCTACATGCAGAGCGTCTATCGAACCGCGGACGTGGCGTTGACGGCACGCTCGGAGGTTCGCGAACGCTACCAAACGTATCGCACCACCTACGACGTGGCGCGTCAGTTCCGCGACGAAATCGTGCCGCTCCGCAAGCGCATCGCCGAGGAAACGCTGCTTCGCTACAACGGAATGTTGATCAGCGTGTTCGAGCTGCTCGCCGATGCACGCGATCAGATCGCGAGCGTGAATGCGTCCATCGAAGCACTGCGAGATTTCTGGCTCGCCGATACCGAGCTCGAGTTCGCGCTGAACGGCACTTCACCGGGCGCTTCGTTGCGAACAATGGCCATGCCGCTCGGTGAACGCGACGAAAATCACTGATTCCGGAGTCGATATGGATCGGCGCAACTTCCTTATCCACGGCACCGTGCTTATCGGTGCGGCAGCCGTCAGCAAGGTGGCATTGGCCGCGATTCCCGAAATCGTCACGATGGACAAGGCGGCGACGCAGGGACCGCTGGTGCCGCCCAATGGGCGCCCGTACAACCCGGTCGTCACCTTGAATGGGTGGACACTGCCGTGGCGAATGAACAACGGCGTCAAGGAATTCCACCTCGTCGCCGAGCCGGTCGTGCGCGAAATGGCGCCCGGCATGAAAGCCAACCTGTGGGGCTACAACGGTCAGAGCCCCGGCCCCACGATCGATGTCGTCGAAGGTGACCGGGTACGCCTCTTCGTCACCAACCGGTTGCCTGAGCACACTACGATCCATTGGCACGGCCAACGGTTGCCGAACGGCATGGATGGCGTGGGCGGATTGGTGCAGCCGCAGATTCCCGCCGGTAAGACCTTCGTCTACGAGTTCGTCACGCGACGCTCGGGCACCTTCATGTACCACCCGCACGCGGATGAAATGGTGCAGATGGCGATGGGCATGATGGGTTCCTGGGTAACGCACCCGAGGGATGCGAAATTCCTGCCCGTAGACCGGGACTTCGTGTTCCTCCTGAATAACTACGACATCGATCCGGGAGCGCTGACACCCAAAGTCAGCACCATGCTCGAATTCAACCTGTTCAATTTCAACAGCCGCGTATT
>JALYSS010000292.1 GCA_030854685.1 Pseudomonadota bacterium
GTAATATTCGGCGACGCTTGTCGCCGAATATTACGGCTCTGACCCCAATTACCGGCGTCGGATGGTCAGGCAGGTATCGACTTGACGCGAAGCGCGCGGCAGGCGCCGCGCAACTCTTGATCGAGCGATGCGAGTGGCAGCCGAAGGCGGTGCGCAAGCTCGAGATAGGCAGCGTCGTAGAGCGTCAGTTGACAACGCTCCGCCAGGGTCAGCGTCGTGCCCCACGCATGGCGATCCGTTTCGGAATCGATGGCAATGGGAAACGAACTCAGATTCGCTATCGAGGCATCTCGAAACTCGGGGTCTATTCGTTTGCGTCGCACCGCGGATTGCAATGCATTGGCGATCTCCAATCGCCACAGCGAGGGGACTACCGCTCCTCCACTCGCGACCTGGCGCATCACGGCGTCGGAACGGTCGGACCGCTCGTCCTCGAAGAACCACGCCAGCGTTATCGAGCTGTCGATGACGAGGCTCACCGACGGCCTTCATTGACAAGGTCCTTGATCTTCAGCCCGCCGAGGCCGACGCCGACGCGCCGGGCGAGGATGTCAGCGACGGCTTTGACGGCCTTCGCGCGGTCGAACCCGCTGCCGCTGGGAACCAGGCGAGCAACGACCTTTCCGCGTCGAGTAATGACGACTTCCTCACCCTTTTCAACCCAGTCGAGCAACGTCCCGAATCTGTTCTTGGCCTCGAAAGCCCCGACTTCTCGCATCCTGCGCTCCTGAACAGTCTGGACGGTAAGCTAGATTACCATAACCGGACAAGAGAAAGGAAGTCAAAACAACCTGGCCATCCTCAATACGGCAGCTGCGCCTGCCGCGCGGTCGCGCAATCGACGACGGTGAGCGCCGTCATGTTGACGATGCGCCGCACCGACGCGGACTGCGTCAGGATGTTCACCGGCCTCGCGACGCCGAGCAGGATCGGCCCGAGCGTGACGCCCGCGCCAGACGCGACCTTCAGCAGGTTGAACGAGATGTTCGCGGCGTCCAGCGTCGGCATGATGAGCAGGTTGGCGTCGCCGGTCAGGCGCGAATCGGGAAATGCGCTCTTGCGGACGCTCTCGCTCAGCGCGGCGTCGCCGTGCATTTCGCCGTCGACTTCGAGGTCGGGTGCGCGCTGGCGGATGAGCGCCAGCGCGTCGCGCATCTTTTGCGCCGAAGGATGCTTGCTCGTGCCGAACGAGGAATGCGACAGCAGCGCAGCCTTCGGCGTGATGCCGAAGCGGCGAATTTCCTCCGCGCACAGGAGTGCGATTTCCGCGATCTGCTCCGGCGTCGGGTCGGCATTGACGTAGGTGTCGGCGATGAACACCGTGCGCGACGGAAGCAGCACCGCGTTCATCGCCCCGTAGGTGCACACGCCCGGCCGGCGGCCGAGCACCTGGTCGATGTAGTGCAGGTGCAGCGCGTGCGTGCCGAACGTGCCGCAGATCATGCCCTCGGCGTCGCCGCGGTGGATCATCATCGCGCCGATCAGCGTGTGCCGCCGGCGCATCTCGACCTGCGCATAAGGCTGCGACACGCCCTTGCGCTGCGTGAGGTCGTAATAATTCATCCAGTAATCGCGATAGCGCTCGTCCTGCTCCGGGTTGATCGTCTCGAAATGCACATCGGGCTTGAGACGCAGACCGAAGCGCTCGATCCGGCGCTGCAGGACGGCGGGACGCCCGACGAGAATGGGCTTCGCGAGCCCTTCGTCGACGACGACCTGTATCGCGCGCAACACGCGCTCGTCTTCGCCTTCCGCGTAGACGATGCGCTTCGGCGCCTGCTTCGCCGCCGTGAAGATCGGCTTCATCAGCAGGCCGGAGTGATAGACGAAGCTCGTCAATCGCGCGCGGTACGCATCGAAGTCGTCGATCGGACGCGTCGCGACGCCGGAGTCCATGGCGGCCTTCGCCACGGCCGGCGCGATCATCACGATGAGCCGAGGATCGAAGGGCTTCGGGATCAGGTACTCCGGGCCGAACCGCGGGTTCTCGTGGAGGTTGTACGCGGTGGCGACGATGTCCGACTGCTCGATCGTCGCGAGGTCGGCCAATGCGCGCACGCAGGCGAGCTTCATCGCTTCGTTGATCGTCGTCGCGCCGACATCCAGCGCGCCGCGGAAGATGAACGGGAAGCAGAGGACGTTGTTCACCTGGTTCGGAAAGTCCGAGCGTCCCGTGGCGACGATCGCGTCGGGCCGCGCGGCTTTCGCGATGTCGGGCATGATCTCCGGCTCCGGATTGGCGAGCGCCAGGATCAGCGGCTTGTCGGCCATTGTCGCGAGCCATTCGGGCTTCAGCACGCGCGCCGCGGAGAGCCCGAGGAAGATGTCGGCGCCGGGAAGTATCTGCTGCAGGGTTCGCGCGGACGTCGCCTGCGCATAGCGCGCCTTGTTGTCGTCCATCTCCTCGGTG
The DNA here is from genome assembly GCA_030854685.1 of Pseudomonadota bacterium. Taxonomy (GTDB): domain Bacteria; phylum Pseudomonadota; class Gammaproteobacteria; order Burkholderiales; family Casimicrobiaceae; genus VBCG01. The sequence continues at coordinate 2,411 of JALYSS010000292.1, forward strand.
CGTCCCCGGTAGACGACGCCGTTGATGTCCGACACGAAAACGTTCTCGCGGCGCAGGCCGAGATTGACCAGCAGATCGAGGCACGCGAGCGCCGCCGCACCGGCGCCCGAGGTGACGAGCTTCACGTCCTCGAACTTCTTCCCGACGACGCGTAATCCGTTCAGCACCGCGGCACCGACGATGATCGCCGTGCCGTGCTGATCGTCGTGAAACACGGGGATCTTCATCCGCTCGCGGCACTTGCGCTCGATGTAGAAGCATTCGGGCGCCTTGATGTCCTCGAGATTGATCCCGCCGAACGTCGGCTCGAGCGCGCAGATCATGTCGACGAGCTTGTCGGCGTCGCGTTCGTTGAGTTCGATGTCGAAACAGTCGAGCCCGGCGAATTTCTTGAACAACACCGCCTTGCCTTCCATCACCGGCTTCGCAGCCAGCGGACCGATGGCGCCGAGGCCGAGCACCGCCGTGCCGTTGGTCACCACGCCGACGAGGTTGCCGCGCGCGGTCAGCGCCGATACTTCGCGCGGATCGCGAACGATCTCGTCGCAGGCCGCGGCAACTCCCGGCGTGTAGGCGAGCGCCAGGTCGCGCTGATTGGTGAGCTGCTTCGTCGGCAGCAGCGCGATCTTGCCCGCAGGCGCACGCCGGTGATAGGCGAGCGAATCGTCGCGAATGTTCTGATCCTGGTCGGACATTGCTCTCCGCTGCTGATGAACGAAGCGAGCGCGCATGATAACGCCGGGCGTCGATTCCTCCGTCACGCGAGGGGGCGCGACACTCGGCGCAGCTATAATGCGCGAGCCCGCCGGCTTCGTTCCACAGCCCTTCCGACAGCCCGCCTGTCCGGGCGCTCTTGCCGCGGACGCTCCGATCTGATGCCTTCCGCTCCTCTCTTCTGGCTCGTCGCGCTGCTGCTCGTCAGCGCGACCGTCGCGGCCCTCGTATGGCCGCTGCTCCGTGGCCGCGGACTGCGTGTGCCGGAGGGCGACGCTGCCGCAACGGATGTCTACCGTGACCAGAAACGACAGCTCGACGTCGAACTCGCGGCTGGCGCGATCACGCGCGCGGAACGCGATGCGCAACTCGAGGAGCTGACCGCGCGCCTCGGCGCCGAGCTCGCGGCCGAACCACCGCCGGGCACGAGCGCTTCACCGCGCTCTTCCTTCGTCGCCGCGCTGATACTCGTCGCGTTCATCCCCACGAGTGCCTTGCTGCTGTATGCGGCCTTCGGCAGCGCCGGGTCGATGCGCACCGCGACGCAGGCGAACGAAGCGCCGCCGATGTCGCAGGCGCAGAT
>JALYSS010000084.1 GCA_030854685.1 Pseudomonadota bacterium
TTCGACACAAACCGGAATTTTATTTCATGGATCCCGTAGACGCGCAGATCGTCGCACTCCTGCAGAGCGATGCAACGCTACCCGTCACCGACATCGCCGAACGCGTCCATCTCTCCCCGACGCCCTAGTGGCGGCGAATCCACAAGCTTACGCAGCAACGCTATATCCGCCAGCGGGTTGCGCTGCTCGACGCCAGAAAGCTCACTCGCAATCCGGCTCAGCTCCCCCGAAACATTGCCTTGCGTTTTTCCTTGAATGCGGCCACGCCTTCGCGGAAATCGTCCGACGCGCGCAGCCGGCTGTAGCAATGACCTTCCATTTCAATGGCCACCGATAACGGGGAATTCTCCCCGTCATTGAGCAACCGCTTCGCCGTGCGTTGTGCGAGCGGCGAAAACGTGCGCAACTCATCGACCAGCGCATCGGTAGCCTTCTCCAGATCGCCGTCCGGCACGCATTGCACGACGATGCCCCACGCGCTGGCTTCGCGCGCTCCGATGCGGCGCGAGCGCAACACCACGTCCTTGGTGCGCGCGATGCCGACCATCTTCTGCAGGCGCGCCGAGCCGCCGGAACCCGGAATCTGCCCGAGCTTCTGTTCCGGCAGCGCGTAGAGCGTCGTCTCCGACGCGATGCGGAAGTCGCATGCCAACGAGAGCTCGAACCCGACGCCAAACGTGTAGCCACGGTTTGCGGCGATCACCGGCTTCGCGCAGCGTTCCGGCGCGGCGACGTTCCACGCGAGTTGCGACAGCTGTTCCGGCGAGGCAGTCAGGAAACCGGCGATGTCCCCGCCACTGGAAAAATGCTCACCCGTGCCCCGCAGGACGATGACGCGCACGCGCTCGTCGGCATCGAGCGCCTCGAAGGCCGCACACAATTGATCACGCTCCCGCATGCTAACGACATTCAGCGGTGGTCGCTCGAGAATGATGTCGGCCCGCTCGCGTGCGGGCTCGACGACGATGCGGAAGCCGTCGGGTTCGTCCAGCAGCCCCTGCGCCGGGTGCGTCAATTCAGTCACGAATTTCTCCGTTGCGTAGACAATCGGCGTGCTCAGTCTTCATCGAACTCGCCTGCGACAAGCTTGCGACGCATGATCTTGCCCACCGGCGACTTCGGGATCTCGCGCACGAAGACGTATTCGCGCGGTCGCTTGAAGCTCGCCAGGTTGGACCCACAGCAGTGCGCGTCCAGCGTATTGGCGTTGATCGGCAGCTTGCGCTTGACGAATGCCACCACGCGCTGACCCCAGCGCTCGTCCGGCACGCCGGCCACCGCCACCTCGTCCACTCCCGCGTGGAGCGAGAGCACGGACTCGATGTCGACCGGGGAGATGTTTTCCCCGCCGCTGATGATCATGTCGTCGACGCGGCCGGTGACGAAAAGGTCGCCGTCGGCATCGAAGTATCCGGTATCGCCCGAAAAGTACCACCCGTCGCGCAGGCCCCGCGCATCGGCATCGGGCCGCCGCCAATAGCCGTCGAAGGCCTCGTCGCTGGCGATGTCGGCAATGATCTGCCCTTCTTCTGCCCCTGCCGCTAGCGCCTGCGGCGATTCCGCGCCCAGCTTGACCACGCGGATGCGCTGGTTGATGCCCGCCTTGCCGGCGCTGCCGGGCTTCTCGACCGCCTTCTGGTCCACGGTAAACGTGTAGATTTCGGACGAGCCGTAGTGATTGACGAACAGGGCGGGCCGGAAGGCGGCGCTGACTCGCTGCAGCAGCGCAGCCGGCATCGGTGCACCGGCGAAGCCGAGCTTTTGCGCGGACGTGACGTTGGTCGCCGCAAAGCTCGGATGCGACAAGAGATCGTGGTACAGCGTCGGCACCAGATAGAGCGTGGTGACGCGCTCGGCCTCGATGATCTCGAGCGCACGGGCTGCGTCGAAGCGTGGCAGGCACGCGAAGCAACCATCGACCAGCGCCATCGCCAGCAGCGAGCGTACTCCCATCGTGTGATACAGCGGCATGACCCCGAGCGTCACCTCGCCGGATGCATAGAAGTTCTGCGCGACATGCGCCACCGCCGCCGCGCGCTCCTGCCGATGCCGGCGTGGTACCCCTTTCGACCGACCGGTGGTGCCGGACGTGTAGAGCATGACCGACGGATCATCGGCATGCGCGAGCGGCCCGCTTCGATGACGATCCGCCGCGAGCAAGGTCTCAAACGGATGAGCGCCAGCGGCGGCGGGTGCCTCGCCCACGAAGATTCGGCGCAGCAGACCCGCCTGCTTCGCCTCGCGCACCGCCGCAGCAGTCACGCCCTCATAGGCAATCGCGCGCGCATCGGCATCGGTTGCGCAATAGTCGATTTCATCGCCCGTCGCCCGCCAGTTAAGCGGTGTGATGACGATGCCGAGCAATTGGCAGGCCCAATGCAACGTCGCCGCCTCCCAGCGGTTCTGCAGCACGGTGACGAGGTGATCCCCGCGGCGCAGCCCCAAGGTGCTCAGGCCGCCCGCCACGCGCTCGATCCTGTCCAGCCACTGCGCGTAAGTCAGTCGCAGCGATCCGTCGACAATGGCGAGCGCCCGCGGACTGCGCTCGACGCTCGCGAGCAGCGTACGTCCAAGATCAAACATCGCCGGCTTCCTTTTGCGTGGTCGCGCTGCGCGCGGCGGCGACGTCCAGAATCGCACGCACGATCGGCGCATAACCCGTGCACCGGCACAGATGCCCCGAAAGCATCTCGCGCACCTGTCGGTCCGTCGGATTCGTGTCGCGTTCGAGAAAATCGGCTGCGGACATCAGAATCCCGGCTGTGCAAAAACCGCACTGCAGCGCGTGGTGTCGCCGGAACGCTACCTGCAGATCACTCAGCGCGTCGCCCGTCGCGAGGCCCTCGACGGTGTCGATGCGCCGGCCGTCGGCCTGCACCGCCAGCGTCAGACACGAGCGCACAGCGCAGCCGTCGACGCGTACCGTGCAGGCGCCGCACACACCGTGCTCGCAACCGACATGCGTACCTGTCGCGCCCAGCGTGTCGCGCAGGAAGTCGGACAGCAGCGTGCGCGACTCGGCCGCGCCAGTGCGCGGCGAGCCGTTCAGTGTGAACGTGATGCGATGCATCGTATCCGCGTCGAAGCGCTTCATTGCTGCGCCTCCAGCAGCACCTTGTGGCCGAGCACGCGTACCAGGTGGCGGCGGTATTGCGCCGAAGCGTGCGCGTCGTCCTCGGCCCCGAGCGCCCACGCGAAATCATTCAACGCATGCTCCAGGACCACGCCGTCGAGGCGCGGCCAGCGACGCATCACGGGCCGGTCGGCGACGCCGCCGACCGTCAGCGAGAGCGTGTCCGGAGCCGCCACCGCAGCGAGGGCGACCAATGCAAAATCGCCGTGGCGCAGCGCGACTTCGCGAAACGCATAGCCGACGTTCGGCGCGCGCAACGGCAGGCGGATCTCGACGATCATTTCGTCCGGAGCGCACGTGGTTTGCAGCATGCCGCGAAAATAATCGTCCGGCGCCAGCGTGCGTCGCGCCGAGGCGGAGGCGAGCACGACCTCGCCACCGAGCGCCGCCAACACCAGCGGCAATTCCGCGCTCGGATCGGCGTGGGCAATCGAGCCGCATACGGTACCCTTGTTCTTGATCTGGAAATGCGAGATCCACGGTAGTGCGAGCGCGGCGAGGGGCACGTGCTCGCGCAGCGCCGGATACGCTTCCAGCGCGCCTTGCGTCGCGGCCGCACCGATCGCGAGCCGGTCACCGTCGATACGGATGTAAGCAAGCTCGGTCATCCTCGAGATGTCGACCAGTACCTTGGGCTCCGCGAGACGCATGTTCAGCATCGCGAGCAGCGACTGGCCGCCGGCGAGGATGCGAGCGTCGTGGCCGTACTGCGCCAGCACCGCTTGCGCCTCGCGGGCCGTATCGGGCCGAATGTAATCGAAGCGCGCCGGCTTCACTGCTCGATCCGGAGCCAGGTGCGCACGCGTCGCCACCAGCTCCGCCTGGGAGCCGCTTGCGACGCTCGCGGCGACGGCGACGCGGCCAGCCGGCCCAATCGCGTGAACAGTTGCTGCAGCACCACCTTGGCGGCGCCCTCCAGCATTCGCCCTCCCACGGCCGCCAGTTTGCCGCTCACCGTCGAGCTGTACGCATAGTCGAGACGCGTGCCGGTTGCGGTCGGCGCCAGCTTCACCGTTCCACGCCCTTCGGCCGCGCCGAGCACACCGACGCCGCGACCGGCAAGCACGAGCGAGTGCGGCGGATCGAGTTCGGATAGTGCGATCTCGGCATCGAATCGCGCCCGCACGGGGCCGATGCCGAGCGTGACGTCGGCGCGGTAGCGATGGGCGCCCACCGGCGTGAGGCGCTTGCATCCGGGAATGACCTGCGCGAGCGCCACCGGATCGAGCAGAACCCGAAATACCGCTTCGGGTGCGGCAGCGATGTCGACGCTGCCGGACGCGGCAAGTCCGGGCGTTTTCGTGGATAGCGCCGCCGGCGCCAGCGCTGCGGAGCGCGTCGACGCAGGCGGATCGACCAGCCCGATCAGTGCCAGCACTTTCGCCGGCGTGAGCGGCAGTTCGAGGGTCTTCGTATCCGCCACATCGCCCAGAGCATCGGCCAGCGCATTGGCGATGCAAACCGGCGTCGACATGTTGTTGCCTTCACCGAGGCCCTTCGCACCCAGCGGTGTGAACGGCGACGGTGTTTCCATATGCATGATCTGCGGTTCGGGTACCTCGCAGGCGGTGGGTACCAGGTAGTCGACGAAGGTGCCGGAAAGAAAGCTGCCATCTGCGCCATAGCGCAATTCTTCATAAAGCGCTGCGCCGACGCCTTGCGCGAATCCGCCGCGTACCTGCCCGTCGGCAAGTGCCGGGTTAAGCAAGCGGCCGGCATCGTGCATCGATGCGTAGTGATCGATGCGTACGCGACCCGTATCGCGATCGATCTCGACTGCACAGATGTCGAACACGAAGCTGTAGGCCGCGGAAGTGTTGATGCAGTCATTTTCGTCCGGTGCGGTGAGTTGCTCGGGCGTCCAGAATACGGTCTCGCGCAGGCCCGGCGGCTGCCCGTCCGGCAGCGTTGCCGGCGCCCAGTGCGCGCTTCCCGCGACCCTGTTGAACGCCAGCGTGCGCTCGGGCGTCGCGCGCGCAAAGACCTTGCCACCAGCGAACTCGATGTCGCCCTCCGTACAACCGAGTTGGCTGGCAGCGATGGCGGCCATGCGCGAGCGGATTTTCATCGCCGCTAGGTGCGCTGTGCCCGCGACGGCCCCGGCGAAGCGGCTGGAATAGTTGCCGGCGGCAATCGAGCCGGCATCCTTCTGGGTGTCGTATTCGACGTTGACGACGACATCTTCCGGACGCAAACCCAGTGCATCGGCCGCCACCTGCGCAAGTACCGTGATGTGTCCCTGGCCCTGCGGCGTCGACGCCACCATCATGCTCACGCCTCCGAGCGCGTCGACGTTGATCGTCGCGGCCGCGATCGCTCCATTCTTGGGGCCAGCCTTCGCGCGTTCGGCGGCGGTGAGCACAACGGAGATGTAGCCCATGTTCGAAATCGAGGGCTCGACAATCGCCGCGAAGCCGATGCCATAGAGCCGGCCTTCCGCCCGCGCCTGCCGCTGCCGGGACCGGAGCTCGGAGAGTCCCGCTTCGCTGATCGCGCGCTCGAGCGCCGCTTGATAGTCACCCGAATCGACCAGTGCACCGGCAGCGGCGCGATACGGCATCGCCGCCGCCGGAATGAAATTGCGTCGGTAGACCTCGAGCGGCTCGAGTTTCAGCTCGACCGCGATCTGCTGTACCAGTCGTTCGAGCGCGAAATAGACCTGCGGTCCGCCGAAGCCGCGATTCAGCCCCGCTGGGGTCTTGTTGGTCAGCACCACGCGGTTGCGCACGTGCAGGTTGCGAACCTGGTACGCCCCGGTCAGGATGCCGTGCATGCGATAGAGCGTCGCCGGCTCCGGGGCGCGCAGATACGCGCCGCAATCCTCGATCTGGTCGTAATCGAGCGCCGTGATCACGCCGTCGGCGTCGACCGCCGCGGCGATATGCGTCACACGATTGGTCGCGCTCGATGCAGCCTGCAGGTGCTCGAGCCGGTCCTCCACCCATTTCACGGGAACGCCAACCTTGCGCGACGCAAGGCACATCAGCACGATGTATGGAAATAGGCCCTGCTTGATCCCAAAGCTGCCGCCGGAATCGCGGGGCGTGCGCAGCCGCAATTTCGCCGCCGAAACCTTCAGCGCCAGCGCCATGACCGGATGCAGCGCGAACGGCCCCTGGAAGTTCGACAGCACGTCGTAGCCAGCGACACCGGCCAGATACTCGGCAACGACCACGTAGCCTTCGATCGGTGTGCAGGAACTGCGCGGGTAGCGCAGCGCAAGGCGCACCGTGTGCGCGGCCCTTCCAAACGCTTCCTCCGGATCGCCGTAACGGAAGGCGCGATCGCTGACTTTGTTGCTGCCGACGGCGCCGTGCAGCACCGGCGCCTCCGCCGCGAGCGCCGATTCGGGATCAACCACGGCGGGCAGCGGCGCGTATTCGACCCGCAAGTGCTCGAGCGCATCCTCGGCAAGGTAGCGGTTCTCTGCGATCACTACGGCCACCGGCTCCCCGACGTAGCGCACGCGCTCCTGCGCGAGGCACCAGTGCTCCATCGGCTGTTTCACGCCAACGACGAACGGCTGCGACCACGCGCGCACCTCCGCGCCGGTAAGCACAGCGCGTACGCCCGGTTGCGTCAGCGCGGCATTCGCGTCGATGGCGACAACATTCGCATGCGCATGCGGCGAACGCAGGATCGCCGCGTGCAGCGTGCCGGGTCTGGTCCCGAGGTCGTCCGCGAACGCACCGCGCCCGGTGAGCAGGCAAGCGTCCTCGAGCCGTTCGATTGACTGGCCGAGGTATCCCGTCATCCGCGAATTCTAGCCGGCCTCGTCTGGATCAGGGATGTCCCGGAGTCCGCGGATTTACCCTGGAGTCTGCTTTTGCATCGATCGCCACCAGGTATCAGGTATCAGTGACCTCGACTCCGCCGCCTCGTGCCTGCATGTCTGCTGATACCTGATACCTGATACCTGATACCTGATACCTGATACCCGATACCCGATACCTGATCCCTGCTACAGCGTGCCCTTCGTCGATGGAACCACGCCTGCTGCGCGCGGATCGCGTTCGCACGCCATGCGAAGCGCCCGTGCGAAAGCCTTGAACACCGTTTCCGCCTGGTGGTGCGCATTGTCGCCGCGCAGATTGTCGACGTGCATCGTCACGAGCGCGTGGTTGGCGAAGCCCTGGAAGAATTCGCGGATCAGGTCGACATCGAACGCCCCGATCAATGCTCGCGTGAACGGCACGTGGAATTCGAGACCCGGCCGACCGGACAGGTCGAGGACGACGCGCGACAGCGCTTCGTCGAGCGGCACGTACGCGTGTCCGTAGCGGCGGATGCCGCGCTTGTCGCCGAGGGCCTGGCGCAACGCCTGCCCGAACGTGATGCCGACGTCCTCGACTGTATGGTGCGCGTCGATGTGGAGGTCGCCTTTGGCGACAACGGCGAGATCGAACATCCCGTGACGTCCGACCTGGTCGAGCATATGGTCGAGAAACGCAATGCCGGTCGCAAGCTCGGTGCGGCCGCTGCCGTCGATCGCGACGCGGACGCTGATGTCGGTCTCCGCGGTTCGACGCTCGACTTGCGCACCTCGGACGGGCGATTCTATCGGTGCATCCATGGTTGTTGATCCTTCAGCATCGTGATCCTTCAGCATCGCTTGAGCACCTCGATGAGCGCATCATTCTCGTCCGGCGTGCCTACAGTGATGCGCAGGCAGTTGGCGAGCAGCGGATGCCAGCCGTCCAGGTTCTTGACGAGGATCTTCGCATCGCGCAGCGCGGCAAACCACGCTTGCGCGTCGGGGACGCGGGTCAGCACGAAATTGGTCTGCGTCGGGAAGACCTGCACGCGGCGCAGTTTCGAAAGCGCCGCTGCCAGGCGCGCGCGCTCCGCACGTATCGCCTCCGCCTGCTGCGCAAATACACTGCCGTGCGCAAGCAGCAGCGGCAGTACGGCCTGTGTCAGGCTGCTCACGTTGTAGGGCGGCCGCAGCTTGTCGAACTCGGCGATCCAGTCGGGATGCCCTGCCAGGTATCCGAGCCGCAGTCCCGCCATGCCGATTTTCGACACGGTGCGCACGACGACGAGGTTCGGAAAATCGAGCACGCACGGCAGGAACGTCGCGTCGGCGTACGCGTAATACGCCTCGTCGATCGCCACCAGGCCGGGCGCTGCCCGAACGATGCGCTCCACGGCGGACGCGTCGAACAAATTGCCGGTCGGATTGTTCGGATAGGCGAGCCACACCAGCGCGGGCTGGTCGCGCGCGATCGCTTCGAGCATCGCTTCGGCATCGAGCGAAAAATCGTTTCGCAGCGGCACGCGGGTGAATCGCGCCTGCGCCAGCAATGCGCTGCGCCGATACATCACGAACGATGGGTCCGGCGCGAGTACGCCCGCCGCGGGGTCCGCCACCGCTGACGTCACAATCTGGATGAGTTCGTCCGAGCCATTGCCGAGCAACAGCGAAACGTTCCCGGGAAGGTTCAGTGTCTCGCGCAATGCGTCCTTGACGGCACGAGCGTCGCCATCGGGATAGCGGTTGACCGATACGCGCGAAGCGGCAGCGCCGAGTGCTGCGGCGAGGTCGGTCGGCAACGCGTAAGGATTTTCCATGGCATCGAGCTTGATGAAGCCTTCCGCCGCCGAAACCGGATAGCGCGTCAACCCGCGCACGTCCTCGCGCACGGTCGACGCAATGCGCGAGCGGCGGCCATCGGCGACAAGCGCGTCGCGTTCCGGTGCGTTCATGAGCCGTCGCCGTCGAGGCGCGCCGCCGCGGAGCGGGCGTGCGCGGTCAGCCCCTCGCCAGTCGCAAGCGTCACCGCCACCGGTGCAAGCGCCTGGGCCGTTCGACGTTCGATGCGCAGTACGCTCGTGCGCTTCTGGAAATCATAAACGCCGAGCGGCGATGAAAAGCGCGCGGTGCGGCCGGTAGGCAGAACGTGGTTGGGACCTGCGCAGTAATCGCCGAGCGCCTCGCTCGCATAGTGACCGATGAAAATCGCGCCCGCATGTCGGAGCTGCGGCAACAGCGCATCCGGATCGCCGACGGCAAGCTCCAGGTGCTCCGGTGCGATGCGGTTCGCGAGCACGCACGCCTCGGCGAGGTCGCGCGTCCTGATCAGCGCGCCGCGATGCGCGAACGACGCCGCGATGATCGGCGCGCGCGGCATTTCCTCGAACCAGCGTTGCGCGCTCTGCGCCACGCGGTCGATGAGCGACGCATCCGGGGTCAGCAGGATCGCCTGCGCCATTTCGTCGTGCTCGGCCTGCGAGAACAGGTCGATCGCGACCCAGTCGGGGTTCGCGCTGGCGTCGGCGAGCACGACGATTTCCGAAACGCCCGCGACCATGTCGATGCCGACGGTCCCGAAGACGCGGCGTTTCGCGGCCGCGACGTACGCATTGCCCGGTCCGCAGATCTTGTCGACCGCGGAAATCGTTTCCGTTCCGTAAGCAAGCGCCGCGATCGCCTGCGCGCCGCCGATCGCATAAGCGCACGTGACCCCCGCGAGGTGCGCGGCCGCAAGCACCAGCGGGTTGCGCGCGCCGTCGGGCGTCGGCACCACCATCACGATTTCCGCGACGCCCGCTACCTGGGCGGGGATCGCGTTCATCAGCACCGAGGAGGGATACGCCGCCTTGCCCCCCGGCACGTACAGCCCCACGCGATCGAGCGGCGTGACGCGCTGCCCAAGCTCGGTACCGTCGGCGTCGCGGAAACCGAAACCGCCGCCCTTCTGCCGCTCATGAAAGTCGCGAATTCGCCGCGCCGCGATCTGCAGCGCGCTGCGCTGATCTTCGGTGAGCGCGTCGTAAGCCTCACGCATCGCCGTGTGGCCGATCGCGAGGTCCGCCACACGTGAAGCGTGCAACCGATCGAAGCGTTCCGTGTATTCGAGAACGGCGGCATCTCCTCGGTGACGAACGTCCGCGATGATCGCGGCGACGATCGCGTCGATCGCCGGATCCTGCGCTGCCTCGAAGGCCGTGAGCTCATTCAGCGCGGCGTCGAAACCCGGCGCCGTCGTATCGAGTCTCCGCAACTTCAATACCGGCGCGTTGGCGTTCATGCCGTCGTTGTGGATGCTTCCGCGATCGCGTCGATCAGCGGCTTCACGGCGTCGCGCTTGAGCTTCAGCGCGCCCGGGCTCACGATCAGGCGCGCGCTGATCGGCATGATGTCCTCGACGGCGACGAGGTCGTTCGCCTGCAACGTGCGCCCGGTCGAGACCAGGTCGACGATCGCGTCGGCCAATCCGGCGAGCGGCGCGAGTTCCATGGAGCCGTACAGCTTGATCAGGTCGACGTGCATGCCCTTCGCCGCGAAATGCTCGCGTGCAGTGTTGACATACTTCGTCGCGACGCGGATGCGCGCGCCGCGCTGCACCGAATGCGCCCAGTCGTAATCGCGGCGCGTGGCGACGACCAGGCGGCAGCGGCCGATGCCGAGGTCGAGCGGCTGGTAGAGACCTTCGGTCCCGTGCTCGAGCAGCACGTCCTTGCCGACGATTCCCAGATCGGCGGCGCCGTATTGAACGTACGTGGGCACGTCGGCCGCGCGCAGGATCACGAGCGAAACGCCCGGGCGATGCGTCGCGACGATCAGCTTGCGCGACGTGCCGGGATCCTCGACGGGCACGAGTCCCGCCGCGGCGAGCAGGGGCAGCGTTTCGTCGAAAAGGCGCCCTTTCGAGAGCGCGATGGTTAGCATGCGGCTGAATCCGGGGTTGAACCCATCGATTCTACCGGAGCGTCGTCATCCCTTCCGCTGCGCGGATACGCCGCGGCGCAGCTTCTACCGGGCCGCGGCGCGGCGCGATCCCACGTGCGTCGTCATTCGTGGCTGCCGCGCCTCGGCTTCGCCCTGCTCAGCGTGGACGTCCGTGGAGCGGCCCTGCAGCGCTCACGGAATGGCGCGCTATTGCCGCGCGGTCCGCACGTTGTCCGGGTTCGCCACCCCCGCATTGGTGCGGAACGGATTGATGTCGAGACCGCCGCGGCGAGTGAATCGCGCGAGCACCGTCAGTTGCTCGCAACGACAACGCGACAAGACATCCATGAAGATGCGCTCGACACAATGCTCGTGGAACCCGGGGTGGCAGCGATACGAGACGAGGTAGCGCAAAAGACCTTCGCGGTCGATGCGCGGGCCACGATAGGTGAGTTGCAGTGACGCGATGTCGGGTTGGGCGGTCACGGGGCAAACCGACCGGAACAGCCGACTCGCCAGCGTCTCCGCGACCGCCTCGCCATTTGCGGAAAGCAACGCGGGCTCGACGTCGTACACGTCGCATGCGACGCGCGGGTCGTCGACGCTTTCGCCGGCGAGCTCGCGGATCGATTGGATCTGAAAGGCGGACGGACCTCGCAGCGCGACGCCTACCTGCGCGCCGCACGCCTGCGACAGGTCGCGCTCGATCATCGCGGCGACTTCGGTCATCCCGGCGCAACGCGTCTGCGCGAACGAACCGAGATAAAGCTTCATCGATTTCGACTCGATGATCGACGGCGAAACGATCGGCACTTCGAGCGTCGCAAGCGCGACCTGCGGCTTGCCGCCGGTGTCGAGCCACGTCAGCTCGTAAGCCGTCCAGAGGTCGACGCCGGTGAACGGAAGCGTCTTTGCGATGCCGAGTGCCGCGCGTTGCGGCGCACGGGGCACCGCGAACAGCAGTGACGGCGCATATCGGTCCGGATGGCCGCTCGGCCGACCGAGCGGTGCGCGGGCGAGCTCGTCGGCGGAGAGATCGGCCGAAGTCATTGGACTCCCGCGCTGGCGGCCGCATTGGCCGATCCGGCCGTTGCGCTGCCCCCATAGCGGGCATCATTCGCGTCCTGGAGCGACCCGGCGGCCCTCATCGAACGCGCCGGATGCGCGCGCCGAGAGCCGAGAGCTTCTCCTCGATGCGCTCATAGCCGCGGTCCAGATGGTAGATACGATCGATCGTCGTCTCACCGTCGGCGACGAGCCCCGCGATCACGAGGCACGCGGATGCGCGGAGATCGGTCGCCATCACGTTCGCGCCGGTGAGACGCGCGACGCCCTTGACGACCGCGGCATTCCCTTCGACTTCGATATCCGCGCCGAGACGCTTCAACTCCTGCACATGCATCATTCGGTTCTCGAAAATCGTTTCGGTGATCACCGATGCGCCGTCGGCGCGCGTGGCGAGCGCCATGAATTGCGCCTGCATGTCGGTCGGGAACGCCGGAAACGGCGCCGTGCGGACATTCGCGGCGCGCAATTCGCCGTTGCCGCGGACGTGAATCGTCGAGTCCGCGGCGACAATGTGTGCACCGGCCTCGCGCAGCTTGTCGACAATGGCCGCCAGCGAATCGGGGTCGGCGCCGGTAATGACGACGTCGCCGTGCGTCGCCGTCGCCGCAGCGAGAAACGTCCCGGTCTCGATGCGGTCGGGCATGATGGCGTAGGTGGCGCCGTGCAGGTGCCGCACGCCCTCGACGACGATGCGATCGCTGCCCGCCCCGGTGATTCTCGCGCCCATTGCGATAAGGCACTTCGCGAGATCGACCACTTCCGGTTCGCGCGCCGCGTTGCTGAGCGCGGTCACGCCTTCGGCGAGGGCCGCCGCCATCATCAGATTCTCGGTTCCGGTGACGGTGACGACGTCGAAAACAAAGTGGGCACCTCGCAGCCGCGCTGCGCGCGCGTTGATGTAGCCGTGCGTCAGGTCGATCTCAGCGCCCATCGCCTGCAAGCCCTTGACGTGTTGATCGACAGGACGCAAGCCGATCGCGCAGCCGCCGGGCAGCGAAACGCGCGCCTCACCGCAACGTGCGAGCAGCGGACCCAACGCGAGAATCGATGCGCGCATCGTCTTGACGAGCTCGTACGGCGCCAGCGGCCAGTCGATGTGCGCAGCATCGAGGGTAATGCCGTCCGGCTCATGGCCTTGCTGCCGCACGCCCATTTGCGAGAGCAGCGCGCTCATCGTGCGCACGTCGTTCAAGCGCGGCACGTTGGTGAGCGTCAGCGCCTCCGGCGTCAGCAGCGCCGCGCACAGGATCGGCAGCGCCGCGTTCTTCGCGCCGGACACGCGCACTTCGCCTTCGAGACGATGCCCGCCTTCAATGACCAGCTTGTCCATCCACGCAATCCGTTTTCTTCCAGTGCGCCAACCCATAAGTTCGCGTACATGCCAAGACGCCCACTCGCGCACCGGGTGCGCGAAGCGAACCGCAGCCATGGCCATCGCCATGGCGAGGATGAGCGACAAGGCAATTGGCGGTGCGGGGCTCGTCGAACATAGCGAAACTTATGGGTTGGCGTACTAGACCGCCGCGTGCTCGTCGGGCGTCTGCGTCGTCATCGACAGCGCATGAATTTCCTTGCGCATCCGCTCGCCGAGCGCGGCGTATACCAGCCGATGGCGCGCGATGCGGCTCAGGCCACCAAACGCCGAGGACACGACGAGCGCCTCGAAGTGCTGGCCGTCACCCGTGACTTCAACGATGTCGCACGCCAGTCCGGCGTCGATGGACGATTTGATCGATTGCGCAGTGACCATGACGTTCCTCAGTGCCGCAGCTTCCAGCCCCGCGCCAGGATCAGCAGTGCAAGACCGGCGAGGACGACCGCGGCGACGGCGACCAGTAATAGACTAAGCTCCGGCGCAATGTCCGAAAGGCCGAAGAATCCGTAGCGAAACCCGTCGATCATATAAAAGAACGGGTTGAAATGCGATACCAGCTGCCAGAACGGCGGCAGCGAGTGAATGGAGTAGAAGACGCCCGACAGGAACGTGAGCGGCATGATGAGGAAGTTCTGGAAGGCGGCGAGCTCGTCGAACTTGTCGGCCCAGATGCCCGCAATCATTCCGAGCGTGGCGAGGATGCCGCTGCCCAGCATCGCGAACGCGATCGCCCAGGCCGGATGCAGCATCGTGAACGGTCCTGGTACGAGCACAACTGTCACGAGGAACACGCCGATACCGACGACGAGCCCGCGCACCATCGCGCCGAGCACGTAGGCCGCGTACATGTCGAGCGGCGACAGCGGGGGCAGCAGCACGAAGATCAGGTTGCCGGTGATCTTCGACTGGATCAGCGACGACGACACATTCGCGAACGAGTTCTGCAGCACCGACATCATGACGAGGCCGGGCACGAGAAACGCGGTGTAGTTGACCTGTCCATTGAACACCGACACGCGCGACTCGAGCACGTGCGAGAAGATCAGCAGGTAGAGGAGCGCCATCAGCACCGGTGCGGCGATCGTCTGGAAGCTGACCTTCCAGAAACGGAGCAGCTCCTTCTGCAGCAGCGTGAGCCAGCCGGAGCCGACAACTCGCATCATGCCTCGGGGATCGCGACGGCCGGCTGCGTCTCGTCGGTCGTTTCGCTGCCAGCCATGATGCGCAGGAATACCTGCTCGAGATCCGTTTCGGCGAGTGCCAATTCGTCGATCGCGACGCCCGCGTTGCGGAACGACGCGAGCAGCCGCTCGAGTTCCGCGTAGTTCTCGAGACCGAGGTAATAGACCGGTCCTTCACGGCGATGGAGGCGACTCACCCATTCTTCGGGTATCCGTTCGGCGGACACGCGCACCGTCAAACCGGCGAATCGCGACAGCAGGTGCCGGGTCGTGTCGAGCGCGACAATGCGCCCCGCTTTCATCATCGCGATGCGCCCGCACAGCGCTTCGGCCTCTTCGAGATAGTGCGTGGTCAGGATGATCGTATGGCCGTCGCGGTTCAGCTTGCGAATGAACGCCCACAGGCTCTGTCGCAACTCGACGTCGACGCCCGCCGTCGGCTCGTCGAGCACGATGACCGGCGGCTTGTGGACGAGCGCCTGGCCCACCAGCACCCGACGCTTCATGCCGCCGGAGAGCGACCGCATGTTGGCGTCGGCCTTCTCCTCCAGATCGAGGTGGTGCAGCAACTCGTCGATCCACGCGTCGTTGTGGCGCAATCCGAAGTAGCCCGACTGGATGCGAAGCGTTTCACGGACCGTGAAGAAGGGATCGAAGACAAGCTCCTGCGGTACAACGCCGAGCGCACGCCGCGCCTGTCGATAATCGGTGACGACGTCGTGACCGAGGATTCGCACCGTCCCGCGATCGGCTCGCGTCAGTCCTGCAAGAATCGAGATCAGCGTCGTCTTGCCGGCGCCGTTCGGCCCGAGCAGCCCGAAGAACTCACCCGGTGCAACGCGCAGATCCACGCCGGCGAGCGCCTGCACGCTGCCGAAGCGGCGCGCGATGCCGAGCACCTCGACGGCGTCGGTTTTCGTTGGACCCCCACGCTTGCGGCCGCATTGACCAATACGGGCCGCTGCGCTGCCCCCGACGGGGGCGCTATTCGCGTCTTGGGGCGGCCCGGCGACGCTCATGTCGCGAGAAGCGCGCGCGCTCAATCGAGCAGGTGGTCGACGCCATAGACGACGGCGAGCGAACGCAGCGTCGACGGCAAGCCGGTCGCGGATAGCGCGCGGCCTTCCGCGGTAGCGCGCCGCTTCAGCGCGATGATGATGGCGAGCGCCGCGGAGTCCGCGTGCAGCATGGCGCTGAAGTCGACGATGCCGTTCGCCGGCAGCGGCATCGCCTTCGACGCCGCGAACACATCCGCCGCGTCATCGAACGTAAGGGTACCGGCGTAGCACCAGCCTTTTTCTGACGTCGTGAAACCACCAACGGCTGGAGCGTCGCTCGTCGGATGTTCGATCACTTCGCCGAGCCGCCCGAATTCTTGGCCGCGAGCGCCCGGATCAGCCCGTCGATGCCACCCGCCTGCACCTGCTGCGTGAACTCGTCCCGATAGTTGGTGACGAGCGAAACGCCGCCGACGATCACGTCGTACGCTTTCCAGCCGGCAGGTGTCTTTTCCATGCTGTAATCGATGTCCACCGGCGTCTGCCCCGGCCGCACGACGCTGGTCCTGACCGTCACGTCGGCAGCATCGGGAGCGGCGCGCAGCGGCTCGTAATTGAGCGTCTGGTCGCGATACTGGTTGAGCGCATTGGAATACGTGCGGATGAGCAGCGACTTGAACTCCTCGGTCAGGCGCTTCTTCTGCTCGGGTGTGGCTTGTTGCCAGGATCGCCCCATCGCGAGAGCCGTCATCCGATCGACATCGAAGTGCGGCGCGAGCTTCGCCTCGATCAATTCGCGAATACGCGCCTGATCGCCCGCCTGCACTTTCGGGTCGGTCTTGATGATCGCAAGCGCTTCCTGCGACACGCGCTTCACGAGCGCGTCGGGCGCTTCCTGGGCTGCCGCCGGCAGCGCAATGAACGCGAGCACGGCCACGGCCAGCGCGCGCAGGCCGGCTGCGGTTTTGGTGCCGGTCGTGCGATGAAAATTCGATATCATTCTTCGTCCTTCGGAGGCGGCGGCTTCCCGTCGTACACGAGGTATTGGCGGCGCTGCAGATACGAGCGCCGGATGAACGCGTACGGGTCGAGTGCCGCCTGGTTGACCAGGTTTTCTGTCCCCAGCGCCGACGCACGCAGCTCGATGAAATTCAGCGCCCAGAGAAGGTTCCGCGTCGAGACGTCGTGTATGTAACCGACGGGACTCGCGTATGCGCGAATGATCGAGCCGGTGCCATCGCGCACCGTCGTCGGCCCGAATACCGGAATGAACAGATAGGGACCCTGCGGAATGCCCCAGAAGCCGAACGTCTGGCCGAAATCCTCGTTGCCCTTCGGGATTCCCGCATCGGACGCGATGTCGATCAAGCCGAGGATGCCGAACCCGGTGTTGGTGATCACGCGGCCCAGGTCGTTGCCGGCCTTGTCGCCCTTCCCCTGCAGCATATCGTTGATCACCGAGAACATGTCGTCGATGTTGCCGAAGAAATTGCTGACCGCGAGGCGCACGATGCGCGGCGTGTAGTCGACGTACGCCTGAGCCACCGGTTTCACGAGGTTGACGTCGACGACCTCGTGAACCTTGTACGAGACCCGATTCATCGGCTCGAACGGATCCTCGCGCGTGGGTCCCATCGCGCAGCCGGCGAGCAGGACGATGGCGGCGAATCCCGCAATCGGGCGCCGGATTCGGTTTCGCACGCTCACTTGCCACCTCCCGCGCTCATCGGCGCGCCGTTCGCAGGACCTGCCGTCGGCGCCGCGGTGCCTCCGCCTGCCGCCTTGTCGAACATGAACTGGCTGATCAGCTTCTCGAGCACGATCGCGGATTGCGTTTTCGCAACGTGCGAGCCGTCAGCCAGCATCTGCATATCGCCCCCCGAATCGAGGCCAATATAGACCTCGCCGAGCAAGCCGGACGTGAGAATCGACGCGATCGTGTCCTTGGTGAACTGGTAGCCCTGATCGATCTTCATCGACACGTCAGCCTGGTAGGTCTTTGGATCGAGCTTGATCCGATCGACGCGGCCCACAACGACGCCCGCCGCCTTCACCGGTGCGCGCAGCTTCAGGCCGCCGATGTTGGCAAACGACGCGTCGAGGTGATAGCCGGGCGCGCGGCCGATGGACGTGAGGTTGCCGACCTTGAGCGCGAGGAACAGGATCGCGCCGATGCCGATCGTCACGAAGACGCCTACCCACAGGTCGATCGTCGAGCGATTCATGGGCTCGACCGCTTGCTTTCGGAGCTCATGCGCCTACTCCCCTGAACATGAATACGGTGAGCACGAAATCGAGCGCGAGAATGGAGAGCGAACTCGCGACGACCGTGCGCGTCGTCGCCGTGGAGACGCCTTCGGCCGTCGGTCGCGCGTTGTAGCCTTCGAATACGGCGATCGCGCTGACCGCGATGCCGAATACGACGCTCTTGATGAAACCGTTGACGACGTCATTGCGGAAATCGACGGCCGCCTGCATGTTGCCCCAGAATGCGCCGGAGTCGATGCCGATCAGCTTCACGCCGACCAGATACGCGCCGAACACCCCGAGCGTCGAGAACAATGCCGCGAGCAGCGGCATCGACACGACGCCGCCGACGAACCGCGGCACGACGACCCGCGCCAGCGGATCGACGGCCATCATTTCCATCGCTGATAGTTGCTCGGTCGTCTTCATCAGGCCGATTTCGGCCGTGATGGCGCTCCCCGCGCGGCTTGCAAACAACAGACCCGCGACGACCGGGCCGAGTTCCCGCACCAGGGACAGCGCGACCAGGATGCCCAGCGATTCGTTGGCGCCATAGCGCGTGAGGACGTCGTAGCCCTGCAGCGCGAGGACCATGCCGACGAACAGCCCCGACACCAGGATGATGACAAGCGACAGGACGCCGGAAAAGTAGATTTCGCGCAGCGTCAGCTGCAGGCGCTGGAATGCCGCCGGCAAATGCGTCAGCACCGCGATGGAAAAGCGCGCAGCGAACCCGAGCCGCTCGATGGAATTGAGCGTTCCCGCGCCGACGCGGCGGAGCGCCGACGTGACCGAATCAGCCGGCACGCTGACCCCCACGCTTGCGGCCGCATTGGCCAATACGCCCGCTGCGCTGCCCCATGGGGGCGAAGTTCGCGCCTTGGGACGGCCCTGCGGCGCTCTTCGGAGGGCCCCCACGCTTGCGGCCGCATTGACCAATACGCCCGCTGCGCTGCCCCATGGGGGCGAAGTTCGCGCCTTGGGACGGCCCTGCGGCGCTCGTCGGAGGGCCACC
>JALYSS010000109.1 GCA_030854685.1 Pseudomonadota bacterium
CGCTCCCGATGTAGTCGAGACTGCGTGCGTGCCAGTAGCCGTGCTGAACCACGTCCCAGACCTGCAATACGCCGCCGGGGAACAAGCTCATCGCCACCATCATCGCGAGGCCGAATCGTTGCGAAATGCCTAGCCATTCGCCCAGCAGACTGCCACCGATCACGACTGCGAACGCGGCTAACAGCACATGCACCCAGCGGGCGAACCAGCGTGGCTCGTCGGTGCGCAGCGACCGGCCGAGGAATAGCGCCGCGGCAACATAGGAAGTGGCGATCCAGAAAATCGCCGTCTGCAAATGCCCGACTCGCATCAGGTTGCGGGGGAAAATGCGCGCGAGGTCGAAACCGTAGAAGCTGCCCGGGTCGGCGCGGTAATGGGCAATCGCGCCACCGACCAGCGTCTGCGCCAGGAACAATAGCGCCACGACCACGAAAAATTTCACCAGTGCGTCCTGGCCGCGACTGGCTTGCCCCGGCAGCAATTGCGGATGCACGTGATGGCTGCGAGTAATCCAGCCCAGGTAATCGAATCGCTCGAATGCCAGCAGCACCGACGCGATGCCGGCGAGCAGCACGACGAGACCAAGCGCGCGCCACAACACCGCGCCGGGCGTGGGCTGGTTGCCGACGCTCGGGTCAAACGGAAAGTTTACGCCGTGCGCGTCCACGACCTGCGCTGGAATCGGCGGCGCGCCGCGATAGGCGACCAGCGTGATCGCGATGAGCCCGATGAAGCCGATCGCCATGACAATGAGCATGCCGCGTATCCACCAGGGTGCAGGCGGCGCCTCGTCATTCGTCAATGGCTGCGCCGCAATGCTCATGATTCACTCCGTTGCCGAATCGAAACGTTATCGTCCGGCAAAGCCGCCTGACAGCGCATTTTGCGGCATCTTGCGCACGGTCGTCGCCTTTACTTCCGCGGTAGCTACAGGTTGCGTCACCAGCCAATGTGTACTAGAATGGTACTGATTGTTGATGGTGCTGAAAGAAATCATGTTGAGGGTGAGCAAGCTCGCGGATTACGGCACGGTCGTCATGGCATCCATGGCGCGGGATCCCTATGGCATCCATAGCGCCGCCGAGATGGCCATCCGCATCGGGCTCACCTCGGCGACAGTCAGCAAGATTCTCAAGACGCTGGGGCGCAACGGCCTCGTGGTATCGCTGCGCGGCGCGAAAGGTGGGTACCGATTGCCTCGTCCTCCTGCGGAAATCTCCGTTGCGCAGATCATCGGCGCCATGGACGGTCCGATCGGCATGACTGAGTGCACGGCAATGCCGGGCCTGTGCGCGCAGGAATCGGCTTGCACGGTCCGGGCCAACTGGCAGACGATCAATCAGATCGTACTCGACGCTCTGCAACGGATAACCCTCGAACAAATGACGAAACCGATCCCGCGAACGATGCCTGTCGATGCGATCAGGCGCAGACCGACCCGCGCGATGGTTTGAGCGAAGTCCCGCATGTACTGCACGACACTTCGATGGAGAACAGAGACATGACAGCGGCAGCAATGCAACTCGACGACTTGATCAGCCGCGAGTACCAGCACGGTTTTGTTACGGAACTCGAGGCGGACGCGCTGCCGCGCGGATTGAGCGAAGACGTGGTTCGTCATATCTCGGCGAAGAAGAGCGAACCCCCCTTCATGCTCGAATGGCGGCTGAACGCGTTTCGGCACTGGTTGACCATGACGGAGCCGAACTGGGCGACCGTGCGTCATCCGCCGATCGATTATCAGGACATCATCTATTACTCGGCGCCAAAGTCGCAGAACGGTGGCCCGAAGAGTCTCGACGAGGTCGATCCGGAATTGCTCCGCGTCTACGAGAAGCTCGGCGTGCCGTTGAAGGAACGCGAAATGCTCGCCGGCGTTGCCGTCGATGCCGTCTTCGACAGCGTCTCCGTCGGCACGACGTTCAAGGCGAAGCTCGGCGAGCTCGGCATCATCTTTTGCTCCTTTTCCGAAGCAGTCCGGGAACATCCGGACCTCGTGCAGCAATATCTCGGATCGGTCGTTCCTTATACGGACAACTTTTTCGCCGCGCTCAACTCGGCCGTGTTCAGCGACGGCTCGTTCTGCTACATCCCGCCGGGAGTCCGCTGTCCGATGGAGCTGTCGACCTATTTCCGCATCAACGCGAAGGACACCGGCCAGTTCGAGCGAACGCTCATCATCGCCGACGAAGGCGCATACGTCAGCTATCTCGAAGGCTGCACCGCGCCGATGCGCGACGAGAATCAGCTGCATGCCGCAGTCGTCGAGCTGATCGCGCTCGATCGAGCGCAAATCAAGTATTCGACCGTGCAGAACTGGTATCCCGGAGACAAGGAGGGCAAGGGCGGCATCTACAACTTCGTCACCAAGCGCGGTGACTGCCGCGGCGCCGATTCGTGCATCTCCTGGACGCAGGTCGAGACCGGCTCCGCCATCACGTGGAAGTATCCGAGTTGCATCCTTCGCGGCGACAACTCCGTGGGCGAATTCTATTCGGTCGCGCTGACCAATCACTACCAGCAGGCGGATACCGGCACCAAGATGATCCACATCGGGCGCAATACCCGAAGCACGATCGTATCCAAGGGCATTTCGGCGGGTCGCGGCCAGAACTCGTACCGCGGCCTCGTGAAAATACTGAAGTCGGCCGACGGCGCGCGCAACTATTCGCAGTGCGACTCGCTGCTGTTGGGCGACCGATGCGGCGCCCACACGTTTCCGTATATCGAAGTGAAGAATGCGACGGCCAAAGTCGAGCACGAGGCTTCCACGTCGCGCATCGGCGAAGATCAGCTTTTCTACTGCCGGCAGCGCGGCATCTCGGCTGAGGATGCGGTGTCGATGATCGTCAACGGCTTCTGTAAGGAAGTGTTCAAGGAATTGCCGATGGAATTCGCGGTGGAAGCACAAAAGCTCCTCGGCGTGAGTCTCGAAGGAAGTGTTGGCTGATGACGACCCCCATGCTGGAAATCAGAAATCTGCATGCACGCGTCGACGACAAGCCGATCCTGCGCGGCGTCGATCTGACAGTTAACGCCGGTGAGGTGCACGCGATCATGGGCCCGAACGGCTCGGGCAAGAGCACGCTCGCACAAGTCCTCGCCGGACGCGAAGCCTTCACGGTAACGGGCGGCGATGTGCGTTATCGAGGAAAGGATCTCCTCACGATGCTTCCCGAGGAGCGCGCCCGCGAGGGTGTGTTTCTGGCCTTTCAGTATCCGGTCGAGATTCCGGGCGTCAGCAATGTGTACCTGCTCAAGGCGGCGCTCAACAGCATCCGCAAGCATCGCGGTCTGCCTGAGGTCGACGCGATGGAATTCCTCGCGCTGATCCGCCAGAAGATGAAGCTGATGGAAATGACCGACGAGCTGCTGTTTCGCTCGGTCAACGAAGGGTTTTCCGGCGGCGAGAAGAAGCGCAACGAAATCCTGCAGATGGCGCTGTTGGAGCCCACGCTCGCGATCCTCGACGAGACCGATTCCGGCCTCGACATCGATGCGCTGCAGGTTGTCGCGAAGGGCATCAATTCATTGCGCAGTCCGAAGCGCGCGATGATCGTCGTAACCCACTACCAGCGACTCCTCGATTACGTCCTGCCGGACTATGTGCACGTGCTGTCGCGCGGTCGCATCGTCAAATCCGGCGGCAAGGAGTTGGCGCTCGAGCTCGAAGCGCGCGGTTACGGCTGGCTCGAGGCGGAAACCGCGCCGAGTGCGTCCTCCTCACCGGAAGCGGTCGCACGATGACAACCCCCACGCTTGCGGCTGGCGCCGCTTCGCTGCCCCCAGAGGGGGAGCAATCCGCGCCTTGGGGCGGCCCGGCGGCGCGGATGACGACCCCCACGCTTGCGGCTGGCGCCGCTTCGCTGCCCCAGCGGGGGAGCAATCCGCGCCTTGGGGCGGCCCGGCGGCGCGGATGACAATCGAAAGCCGGGATCGCTTTCTCGCCGATTTCGCGCGCGTTGCGCCCACGCTCCCCGGCGCCCGGGCGCCGTGGCTTTCACGCGTCCGCCGTCGCGCGCTCGATCGATTCGCAGAGACCGGCTTGCCGTCGCAGCGGGACGAAAACTGGAGATACACGAGCGTGGCTGGCATCGTGAAGCGCCCCTTCACCGTCTTGCCGGACAGCGCCGGCCGCGTCACGACGCCCGAAATCGATGCACCGGGCTTCGGCCGTTTCTCGCCTCATCGGCTTGTATTCGTCGACGGTCGCTATGTGCCGGCGCTGTCCGCCATGGGGCCGTTGCCTGGAGGCGTGACGCTCGGCAGCCTTGGCGAAACGCTCGGCGATGCTTCGGAAGCACTGGAACCGTTTTTGAGCGACGACCGGCACCACACCGTCTTCGCCACGCTCAACACGGCATTCATGGCGGATGGCCTCTACCTGCACCTGTCGCGCGGAACGGCGATCGCGGAGCCGATCCACGCGCTGTTCATCTCGACGGCGGAAGATGCGGCGGCCTACCCGCGGAACCTTATCGTGGCGGAAGACGGCGCCCATGCAACGGTCATCGAGCATTACGCCGGATTGGACGGAATCGGATACCTGACGAACGCGGTGACGCAGATCTTCGCCGCCGGCAACGCCACCATCGCGCATTACAAGCTGCAGCAGGAGACGCTCCGCGCATTCCACATTGCGGGCATTCATGTCGCGCAGAGCCGCGCGAGCCGGCTCGAGTCGCATTCGATCGCACTTGGCGCAGCACTCGCGCGAAACGACATCACGACGGCGTTCGACGCGGAAGGCTGCGAGGCGACGCTCAACGGTCTGTACCTGGCCGGCGGCCGCCAGCACGTCGATCACCATACGCGGATCGACCACGCCAAGCCCCACGGCACGAGCCGCGAGTATTACAAGGGCATCCTCGACGGCGCAGCGCGCGGCGTGTTCAACGGCAAGGTGGTCGTGCATCCGGGTGCGCAGCACACCGACGCGCACCTCGCAAATCACAATCTGTTGCTGTCGAAGGCGGCGGAAGTGGACACCAAGCCGCAGCTCGAAATCGACGCGGACGACGTGAAGTGCACGCACGGCGCCACGGTCGGGCAGCTCGACGACGCGCAGATGTTCTACCTGCGCTCGCGCGGCGTCGACGAGGCGATGGCGAGGAGCCTCCTCACCTATGCGTTCGCGCACGACGTGATCGAGCGCATTCGCATCGCCCCGTTGCGTGCCCAGCTCGAGCAGGTCTTGTTCGCGCGCCTGCCACAGGGCGATCGCATTCGGGAGCTCGCATGAAGATGGAGCGCGAGGTCTTCGCCGTTCCGGACGCCACGGCGTTCGATGTGGCGCGCTGGCGCGGCGACTTTCCCATCCTGCGCGAACGCGTCCACGGTCATCCGCTCGTCTATCTGGATAATGCCGCGACCACGCAAAAGCCGCAAAACGTCATCGACGCGGAGTCCGGGTATTACGCCCATTACAACGCCAACGTGCACCGGGGCGTCCACACGCTGAGCCAGCGTGCGACCGATGCCTACGAAGCCGCGCGAAGCAAAGTGCAGCGCTTCATCAACGCCGGCGTGCCCGAGGAAATCGTTTTCGTGGGAGGTACCACGGATGCGATCAACCTCGTGGCGCAGAGCTTCGCACGGCCGATCCTCAAAGCGGGCCACGAGATCCTCATCAGCGCGATGGAGCACCACTCCAATATCGTTCCCTGGCAACTCGTGTGCGCGCAGACCGGCGCGGCCCTGAGGGTGGTGCCGATCAACGACGCCGGCGAGTTCGAGTTCGACGCCTATGAAAAGCTGGTCGGGCCGCGCACGAAACTCGTCGCGGTAACCCACGTCTCCAATGCGCTCGGCAGCATCACGCCGATTGAACGCATCATCGCGTTGGCGCACGCGCGGAACGTGCCGGTGCTGGTCGATGGCGCGCAGGCCGTCTCGCACCTCCCTGTCGATGTTCACGCGCTCGATTGCGATTTCTACGCGTTTTCGGGACATAAGATCTTCGGGCCGACGGGAATCGGTGCACTCCACGGCAAGGCCGCGCATCTTCAGGCGATGCCGCCGTATCAGGGCGGCGGCGACATGATCCGGTCGGTTACTTTCGAAAAAACCGAGTACAACGACATTCCCTACAAGTTCGAGGCAGGGACACCGAACATCGCCGGCGCCATCGGCATGGGTGCTGCACTCGATTACCTGTCGGCGATCGGCATCGAGGCGATCGCGGCGCACGAGCGCGACTTGCTGGCGTACGCGACGGAGCGGGTATCAGGCATACCGGGCCTGCGGATCATCGGCACCGCGAGGCAGAAGGCGAGCATCGTGTCCTTCACGCTCGACGGCGTGCATGCCCACGACATCGGCTCGATCCTCGATCACGAGGGTGTCGCGATTCGCGCTGGCCACCACTGTGCGATGCCCGTCATGGAGCAGTTCGGCGTCGCCGGCACTGCCCGCGCGTCGTTCGCGCTCTACAACACGCGGGAGGACGTCGATGCGCTGGTCGCCGGCATCGATCGCGTGCGAAGGATGTTCCGATGACGAGCGATCTGCGCGATCTCTACCAGGAGGTCATCTTCGACCACTACAGGAAGCCGCGGAACTGCCGCGCGCTGATCGACGCAAACCACAAGGCGGAAGGGTACAACCCGCTGTGCGGCGACAAGGTGACCATCTACCTGAAGGTCACCGACGGAATCATCGAGGACGTCGCGTTCGAAGGCGCCGGCTGCGCCATCGCCACGGCTTCCGCCTCGCTGATGACGGAGGCGTTGAAGGGCAAGAAGATCGCCGAAGTGGAACATCTCTTCCATGATTTTCACGACATGGTCACCGATAAGCGTACGGAAGCGCCTCGGGACCTCGGCAAACTGGAAGTGCTGGCGGGCGTACGCGAATTTCCCGCGCGCGTGAAGTGCGCAACGCTGGCGTGGCACACGCTCCACGCAGCACTCAAGGATCGGCATCAGCCGGTATCGACGGAGTAGTCATCCATGGACATTGAGACACCATCAGCATCGACGGACGCGCCACGAGCTCCGATCGCTTTCGAGCAGGTGAACGCCAACGTTGTCGCCGCGCTCCGTACGATTTTCGACCCCGAAATTCCGGTCAACATTTACGACCTGGGATTGATCTATGGCCTCGACATCGACGCCGACGGCAAGGTCGACCTTCGAATGACGCTTACCGCACCCGCGTGTCCGGTGGCCGGCACGTTTCCCGCCACCGTCGAGGCGAGGCTCTACGAGGTACCCGGGGTCACCGAGGTACGCGTCGAACTGGTATGGGAGCCGCCCTGGAGCAGGGACAAACTTTCGGAAGACGCCAAGCTGCAGCTTGGGCTGCTGTAGGGAACGCCAAATGTCCGAATGGGTCGACGTCGCGCCGGAAACCGAGCTTCCACCGGGCATGTGGCGCGCAGTAGACGTCGATGGAGCGACGGTTGCCGTTTTCAATCTCGACGGCGCCTACTACGCGATCGAGGACGTCTGCACGCACGACGGTGGCGTCCTCACCGGCGGCACCGTGGAAGGCGATGTGATCATCTGCCCTCGACATGGGGCGCGCTTTTCGATCAGGACCGGCGAAGTGCTGGCGCCGCCTGCGTACGAAGACGTCGCGACCTTTCCCGTGCGAATCGAGGCCGGAACGGTGCAGGTGCGCGACTCGCGCTGGGATTGACGGGCAAGGCCGTATCGGAATCCGCATAGTCGCGAAGGGGTATCGGTATCCCCCAACGCATTGCGCCGCTCATCCTTCAGGGAAGCCATCGACTCAAAAGCGCGAGCATCGACGCGTAGTCCGGGCGAACGCGTGAGCGGTCAACCGCGCAGCAACGCCGCACACTCGCGACGGTGCCGCCCGGCAGGCGCCGTTCGGGTTCCGCGCAAAGCCGTTCCCAAACATCAGGCAACGCCGGCGCTCCCGCCCGGACGCTCACTTCAACCGACTCAGTGCAGCGTGAACCTCCACTCACGGACTTGCGTGTTCGATCTTGCGGCACACGTTGTCTTGCGAGTCGCAAGTGATCGAAACGCTACTTCTTTACGCAAGTCCGGGCGTTCTCTGCTTCGTCAATGACACCCGGCTCTAGCCGCATGCCTTTCCGTGCGCCGCGTGCGCGCCTTTGGTTTTGGCATCCTCCTCGGACATGTATTCGCCTGCCTTCGTCTTGCCGTACCACTCGTCACCTGAGCAATGGTAGACGTGCGACGCGTCATTGACCCACACCTTGCCTGCACCACCGCCCGGAGCGGCAGTGGCACGCATGCGCTCGGTCATCTTTTTGGACGACGCTGCCGACATGCTGCCCGATGAATGCGGAATTGGGCCGGCCGCGGCCGGGGCTGCCATTG
>JALYSS010000111.1 GCA_030854685.1 Pseudomonadota bacterium
AGGCTAGGGTCAGCAATGGACGTCCGGCGAGGACTCTGGCACCGTAGGGCATGGCACCAATCGCACACCCCGGACCGCCGAAGTACCGACCGCCGATCTTCGACGGCCGCGAACTGCACGTTCATCCGCACCGGTCGCCGTCGGACGTCACGTCGGCCGAGCGTGCGCTGGTCTGCCTGTTTCTTAAACGCTACGTGCTTTGGTGCGCGCGGGCTTGGCGCTGCGATCGGCTGCGCAATGCGCTCGACCTGTTGAACGAGGTTGCCGCGATCTGAGCCCGTTGCCGCTGGTCGGTTGCCGCATTTCGCAACGCCATACGGTAACAGAAAGGTAATAGCCGCTAAGCCAGTTGAGCTTTAGTAGCTAAGCCATTGATATATTGGCGTCCCCAACGAGATTCGAACTCGTGTTACCGCCGTGAAAGGGCGATGTCCTGGGCCTCTAGACGATGGGGACCTGTGACGCAATTGCAGTGGCGACGCAAGCTACTGCAATCAGGGGCGGTGGTGGAGGTAAGCGGGATCGAACCGCTGACCTCTTGCATGCCATGCAAGCGCTCTCCCAGCTGAGCTATACCCCCACGGCGAACGCGAAATTATAGCCGAGCGGATCGAGTACTGGCAACGACGAGTGAATACCCAACCGTGTGTGGAATCCGGATTTCCAACATCCTGCGACCCTTCGTCCGCACTCGAACGCATCCGCCCGAGTGAACTTCGATGCAGGATATGATGGGCCGCATGCCATCATCACCGACTTCGCTCGCGCCCGCCGCGGAGCTGACGCAGTCGTCGATGGATGGCCGCGTCGTTCTCATCACGGGCGCTGCCGGGGGTGTCGGGCGTCCGCTATCGCTCGCCTGCGCGCGCGCGGGTGCTACGGTCGTACTGCATGGGCGCGTCGTGCGCAAGCTGGAAGCGCTATACGACGAAATCATGGCGGAGGAACTCCCCGAGCCGGTGATCCTGCCGCTCGATCTCGCGCGCGCGGAGGCCACTGATTTCGCGAACGTCGGAAGCGCGCTGGAAGCGCAGTTCGGCAGGCTGGACGCACTCGTGCATACCGCGGCGATGCTCGGATCCCTCGGTCCGCTTGAGCACCAGTCGTTCGAGATGTGGCTCGCGCTGCTGCGCGTCAACGTCGCCGCGCCGATGGGGTTGACGCGCATCGTCACGCCGCTCCTCAATCGCGCGCCGGACGCGAGCGTCGTGTTCACGCTGGACAGTCGCGGCCAGGAGCCGCGCGCGTACTGGGGCGGATACGCGGTAACCAAGGCGGCCATCGCGGCTCTTGCGCGCGAACTCGCCGACGAATGGGAGCATCGGACGAACCTGCGCGTGAACGCGCTGGTGCCGGGCCCGATACGCTCGCCGCTAAGAGGTCAGACGCATCCCGGCGAAGATGCAACGCGTCTTCCACCACCCGAGATGCTGGTGCCACTGTATCTGCATCTGATCGCCGGACAACGAAAGCAGGACAGCGACGCCTTGATCGACGCTCAGGCGTGGCTTGCCGGCTCGCCCTGCGCGACATTGCTTCGACCATAGCGCAGCAGCACTCGCAGGCGCCGGAAGTCGCCGGCCGGCAGCATGTCGGGTAGCAACAGGATGGCTCGCAGTTGCCACCGTCCGTACGGCCGCCACACAATGGTCGACAAGCGTGCGCCGACGTAGCTGTCCCGGTGCACGCGCCCCGCGCAAGCCGTGCCGTCGCCGGTGACGACAACCAGGGTCAAATCGCCTCGCAACTCGAAACGTCGGACGGCCCGGGGTCCGCGCCGAAGTCCGACAACGTGGATCCGATCGATGGCCCATACGGTGATGGCGATGATTGCGAGGCCGATGGCGGTCGACTCGACCGGAAGTGTTGAAGCGACCACGCACGTTGTCAGCGCAAGCAGTGCGATGAGCATCGACGCGGTGATCGACGGCGCGAGTGAAACACGGACAGGCGGTGGCCAGCGCATTCCGGCATGGGACCGCGAATTCGCGTACGGCGCACTCGACCAGATGGCCGAGGTGGTGAGAACCGCCGATTACTTCGCAGGCGCGTTTGCGAGCGCCATCCACGTCGATACGACCGTGTCAGGATTGAGCGAAATGCTCTCGATCCCCTGCTCCACCAGCCACTGCGCGAAATCGGGATGGTCGGAGGGGCCCTGGCCGCAAATGCCGACGTAACTGCCGCGTTTGCGACACGCGGAAATCGCCATGCGGAGCATCGCCTTCACTGCGTCGTCTCGTTCGTCGAACGTCGCCGCGAGGGCGCCGCTGGCGTCCCGATCGACACCGAGCGTCAGCTGCGTCATGTCGTTCGAGCCAATCGAAAAGCCGTCGAAATGTTCGAGAAATCGATCCGCGAGAATCGCATTCGACGGAATCTCGCACATCATGATGATGCGCAGTCCGTTCTCGCCGCGTCGCAGCCCGTTCTTCGCGAGCAGCGCGATAACGTCTTCGGCTTCGCGAGTGGTACGCACGAACGGCACCATCAACTCGACGTTGGTGAAGCCCAATGCGTCGCGCACCCGGCGCATCGCCTCGCATTCGAGCGCGAAACAATCGTAGAACTCGGCCGCCGCATAGCGCGACGCGCCGCGGAAGCCGAGCATCGGATTTTCCTCGTGCGGCTCGTACCGCGCCCCGCCGACGAGATTCGAATACTCGTTCGACTTGAAGTCCGAAAGCCTGACGATGACCGGCTTGGGAAAGAAGGCCGCGGCGATCGTCGCAACGCCTTCGACGATCTTCGACACATAGAACTCGGTTGGACTCGGATAACCGGCGATTCGCCCCTCGATCTCGCGCCGCAGCTCGGGTGGCTGGCGGTCGAATTCGAGCAGCGCCTTCGGATGGATGCCGACGTTGCGATTGATGATGAATTCGAGGCGCGCAAGGCCCACGCCCTCGTTCGGCAGTTGCCGGAACTCGAACGCGAGTTCCGGATTGCCGACGTTAAGCATGATTTTCGTCGGGCAAGCGGGCATCCGGTCGAGAGCGACTTCGACGGTTTCCACGTCGAGCAATCCCGGGTAGACATGACCGGTATCGCCTTCCGCACAACTCACGGTGACCGGCATGCCGTCCTTCAGTGTCAGCGTCGCGTCACCGCAACCAACAACGGCCGGAATGCCGAGTTCGCGCGCGATGATCGCGGCGTGGCAGGTGCGGCCGCCGCGGTTGGTGACGATCGCGCTCGCGCGCTTCATGACCGGCTCCCAATCGGGGTCGGTCAACTCGGTGACGAGCACGTCGCCCGGCTGCACGAGGTCCATCTCGCGTGCCGATTGCACGAGCCGCACGTTGCCCTGTCCGATCTTCTGGCCAATCGCCCGGCCGCTTGCGAGCGGTTCGCCGTGGGACTTCAGCCGATAGCGCCGCAGCGCGTTGCCGTCTTCGCGCGACTTGACCGTCTCCGGTCGCGCTTGCAGGATAGAGATGCGGCCAGCGTCGCCGTCCAGTCCCCATTCGATGTCCATCGGGCGGCCGTAATGGCGCTCGATGGCGACCGCGTACCGCGCAAGCTCCTCCGCTTGCGCGTCGGTGAGTGAAAACCGCCGACGCTCGGCCTCGGGAACGTCGACGATTTGCGTCGACTCGCCAACGGCCGCCTTCGAGCCGAAGATCATCCGCGTCGCCTTGCTGCCAAGCGTCTTGCGCAGGATCGCGGGTCGTCCCGCCGCGAGGTTGGGCTTATAGACATAGAACTCATCGGGATTGACCGATCCCTGCACGACCGATTCGCCGAGCCCGTATGCCGAGGTGATGAGCACCACCTCGTCGAATCCCGACTCGGTGTCGAGCGTGAACATCACGCCGGCCGCGCCCTGGTCGCTGCGGACCATGCGTTGGACGCCCACCGACAGCGCAACGTCCCGATGCGCGAACCCGTGATGCGTGCGATAGGCGATGGCGCGGTCATTGTAGACCGATGCGAACACTTCAGATACAGCATGCAATATATTCTGCAGTCCGCTGATATTCAACAAAGTTTCTTGTTGACCCGCGAACGATGCATCCGGCAGGTCTTCCGCCGTCGCGGAGGAGCGCACAGCGAAGGACGCCGAATCGCTCCCGTCGACCAGTGTTTCATAGGCCCGCTCGATGTCGCGGACCAGATCGGGTGACAAGGGTGCGTTTGCGATCCAGCCGCGAATGGTTTTGCCGACGCGGCTTAGCGCGCGAACGTCGGCCACGTCGAGCGACGAGAGCTCCCGTTCGATTCGTGCGGCCAGCGCATTCTGTTGCAGGAATTCGCGAAAGGCATCCGCCGTGGTAGCGAAACCGCCGGGGACACGAATCCCCGTCGAGGACAACTCGCCGATCATTTCCCCGAGCGAAGCGTTCTTGCCACCTACCTGAGGCAGATCGCGCATGCGTACGCGCTCGAAGGGAATGACGCGAACGGGTTCAGACATGCGGCGAGCCTCGGTGGACGTAACGCAACGGACACCGCCGACTGCTGGCGGGTGGAAGAATTCTACCAATGGTCCGTGATCGCTCGCGTGATGAACGCGCGATTGGGCGCGCATGAGCGCCAACCAACGGCGCCGCGGCCGCGCCGGCTCTCGCTTTACCGCGAGGTGCAGTTACACGGCCTGGCGAGCGAATGTCGCGGCCGAACGAGCTCAGTCGTTATGCGCTTCGCCGGTCGGTATCTGCGGCGATCCGGTGACCGCGAGGTCCTCGGCCAGCGCCGGAATCGCGAGATCGGAAAACGCGGCGGAGC
Source organism: Pseudomonadota bacterium (assembly GCA_030854685.1). GTDB lineage: Bacteria > Pseudomonadota > Gammaproteobacteria > Burkholderiales > Casimicrobiaceae > VBCG01. The sequence continues at coordinate 4,729 of JALYSS010000111.1, forward strand.
CATGAGGCCCGGCGCGAGTGCGCGCAGCCCGCCGAAGGCTCCGATAAAGATCCGGATGCGCTTCCTTCAGATAGCTGATGATTTCAAAGTCAACGCGCTTCACTTGCGAAAGGTCGATCTGCTCGACGTGCACGAGGCGTAACAGCTCTTTCACCGGACGAGGCATCTCGCGCCCGCTCTCGTAGCGTGAACCGCCGCTTTGCGTGACGCCGATCTGCGTCCAGAACTGCTCCTGGTTCATGCCCAGCCGGCGCCGAATCTCGCGGGGATTCAGCACACGATCAAAGAATTTCACGGAAACTCCGCGTCGGTCAAAGGGTTGGAAGGCGTTGTTACTATACCATTGGCATATCGTCACCGGTTCAACATCGCAGCGCAAGCGACCCCGACAGACGGCACCTGTCGGCTGAATGCAACAGCTCGCTCACGAACGGGTGTTCGCAGCCTTGCGGCACAATGTGACTGCCCCAATCGTCTTCCCGATGACCCGCTACGATCTTCACTGCCATTCCACACGGTCCGACGGTCTCCTGGCGCCGGCGGAGGTCGTACGCCGCGCGGCTTCGCGTGGCGTTGACGTGCTCGCGCTGACCGATCACGACGAGCTTGCCGGCCTGGATGAAGCCCGCGACGCCGCGAGGGAAGCCGGCGTGCAATTCGTCGACGGTTCGGAGCTTTCGGTTACCTGGCAAGGCGGCACCGTGCACGTGATCGGACTCGGCATCGACCCCGAGAACATGGCACTCGCGAACGGGCTCGAACGGGTGCGCGGCAGTCGCGATGCGCGCGCCCGCCGCATTGGCGACTCGCTGGCGGATTCGGGCATTCCGAATGCGCTGGACGGCGCGCTCGCCTACGTCACGAGCGAACGCCTGATTTCGCGCACGCATTTCGCGCGGCACCTTGTCGCTGCCGGTCATGCCCGCGACATGAAGGATGCGTTCAGACGCTTCCTGACCACCGGCAAGCCCGGCTATGTCCCTCACACGTGGGCAGCGCTGTCCGAAGCGGTGGGGTGGATCCATGGGGCCGGCGGACAGGCGGTGATCGCGCATCCCGGTCGCTACAAGCTTTCGAACGCTGATCTTCGTGCGCTCTTCGCCGAGTTTCGCGAGCTTGGCGGCGACGCGCTCGAGGTCGTATCGCCGTCGCACACGTCGACGCAATACGTCGAATTCGCGACCCTCGCGCGCGCGTTCGGCCTCAAGGCATCCTGCGGCACCGACTTCCACGGCCCCGGCGAAAGCCGATTCGATTTCGGAGAGCTGCCGACGCTGCCCGTCCCTGTCGATCCGGTGTGGAGCGCCTGGTAGCTCGCGCGCGTGCGTCTCGACCATGTCCGATCGGCGCACGATCTTTTTCATCTCCGACCGCACCGGCATTACGGCCGAGATGCTCGGCAACACCCTGCTCACGCAGTTCGAGGACATCCCCTTCCATCGCGTCACGATTCCGTTTGTCGATTCGATGGAAAGGGTGGCCGAAGCAGTACGTCAGGTGAATGCGACGGCAGTCGCCGAGGACCGCCGCCCGATCGTCGTCAGTTCGGTCGTCGACGAGACGATGAGCGAAGCGATCCGCCGCGATTCACACGCGCTGACGCTCGACATGTTCCAGATCTTCATCCAGCCGCTCGAAGCGGAGCTCGGCGCGAAAAGCTCGCATGCGGCCGGCCGCTCGCACGGAATCGCGAACGGTCACCAATATTTCGCGCGGATGGAAGCGATCAACTTCACGCAGGCCTACGACGACGGCGCGGCCACGCGCGATCTCGACAAGGCGCAAGTGATCCTGGTGGGCGTTTCGCGTTGCGGCAAGACGCCAACGTCCCTCTATCTCGCGCTGCAATTCGGAATCCGCGCCGCCAACTTTCCGTTGACGCCGGACGACTTCGCCGACCACCGGTTGCCGGCGTCGGTGCTTCCGTTTCGCGAGCGGCTGTTCGGACTCACGATCCAACCGGAGCGGCTGCGCGAAATTCGCGAGGAGCGCCGTCCGGGCAGCCGCTACGCGCAACTCGAGAATTGTCGTCACGAAGTGCGTGAGGCGGAGCATCTGATGCATCAGCACGGCATTCCGATGCTCGACACGACGTCGAAGTCGATCGAGGAAATAGCAACGACGATCCTTCATCGCGCGAAGCTCGAGCGGCATATTTATTAGTGGCGATGGTGCAGGGTGACGGCTGCGGGGCGAGGGAGCGGCGGCGAAACCCCGTCGCCTCCTGACTGCGCTTCCTTTCAGTCGCTTCGCCCCGACCTGCGCTGTCGGGCGGCTTCGAACAAAATCACGGCCGCAGCCGCCGCGACGTTCAGCGACTCGCTGCCGCCGGCCATCGGAATCGTGATTCGCTGGTCAACGAGCGTCAGCAGATCCCCGGACAGCCCGCTTCCTTCGCTTCCCATCGCGATCGCGACGCGATCGCTCAGGTCGGCGGCATCAAGCGCCGTGGCGCCGTTCACGACGGTCGCGAGCACGCGGCCCCCCTGTGCGCGAAAGGCGGCGATCCAGGCGCGAAGTTCGACGTCCTCCACGAGCGTGGTCAGGAAATGCGCGCCCTGCGCCGCGCGCAGGACCTTCGGTGACCAGGCGAACGCGCAGTGGCGTGACAGCAATATCTGCTTGACGCCCGCCGCCGCGGCCGTGCGGATCATCGCGCCGACATTGCCGGAGTCCTGCACGTCTTCGAGCAACAGACAGAAGGAGTCTGGGGGCGGCAGGGTCGGCTTCGGCGTCTTGACGACCGCGAGTACGGCGACATCGGCCGGCAACGTAGCGAGTTCCGCGAACAGATTGCGCGACACCACGATCGTCCGCGAGGGCGGGACCTGCGCAACCAGTGCCGCGATGTCACCACGAGTGACGGCCTCGCTCAGCACGACGAGCGTTTCCGGCGCGCCGACCCGCGCGCAATAGACGTCGATCAGATGCACCCCTTCGAGGACGCAGCGGCCCGCTTTGCGGCGATCGCGCGACGAAGCGATGAGGCGCGCGACTTCGCGCAGGCGCTCGTTGTGGCGGCTTTCGACGCGCTGCATGAAACTCATACCGCCCGGAAGTAGGGTCAGACTCGACTTTTCTGCGAAGCCGCTGGAGCGTCCGCGTTGTATCGAAAAGTCGCGTCTGACCCTACTTTCTGCCGCGCGGCGCGGCGGCCGCCTTCGTGCCGGCACCACCGCTTTGGATCTGGAAGAACACCTCGTCGTGCCGAATCATCCCGAGCTCGGCGCGTGCGCGCTCCTCGATCGCCTCGTAGCCGGTCTTGAGATCGCGAACGTCGGCGTCGAGCGCATCGTTACGGACCTTGAGCTTCGCGTTAGCCTCCCGCTGCGCCGCGAGTTGCCGGTCATATTCGCGCACCTGCAACCAGCCACCTTTGCCAAGCCACATCGGATACTGCAACGCGACGATCAGGACAGTGAAGGCGAGAGCGAGCCAGCGCATGACGGCGTTTCAGCGGATATTGAAGAATGCCGCGTGGCCGGGATAGGAGGCCGCATCGCCCAGATCCTCTTCGATGCGGAGCAATTGATTGTATTTCGCGATGCGATCGGAGCGCGACAGTGACCCCGCCTTGATCTGTCCGGCATTCGTGCCGACGGCGATGTCCGCGATGATCGAATCCTCGGTCTCGCCGGAACGATGCGAAACGATCGCCGTATAGCTTGCGCGGTTCGCCATCGTGATCGCCGCGAACGTCTCGGACAGCGTCCCGATCTGATTGATCTTGATCAGTATGGAATTGGCGACGCCTTTCGCGATGCCTTCCTTGAGGATCTTCGTATTCGTCACGAAGATATCGTCCCCCACGAGTTGCACGCGCTTGCCGAGGCGATCGGTCAGGTACTTCCAGCCATCCCAGTCGTCTTCGGCCATGCCGTCTTCGATGCTGATGATCGGATACTTGTCGCACCACGTCGCCAGGACATCCGCGAATTCCTTCGCCGTCAGCGAGCGGTTTTCCGATTCGAGCCGATAGGCGCCATCGCGCTGAAACTCGGTGGCAGCGCAATCGAGCGCCAGCGCGATGTCGGTGCCCGGCGTGTACCCAGCCTTGTCGATCGCCTCGACCAACAGTTGCAGCGCCGCTTCGTTCGACGGCAGGTTCGGCGCGAACCCACCCTCGTCGCCGACGGTCGTCGGCATGCCGCGCGCGTCGATCAGTTTCTTCAATGTGTGAAACACTTCGGCGCCATAGCGCAGCGCCTCGCGAAACGTCGGTGCGCCGAGCGGCACGAGCATGAATTCCTGCAGATCGATCGCGTTGTTCGCGTGCGCGCCGCCGTTGATCACGTTCATGAGAGGCACGGGAAGCTGCATTTCACCGGCGCCACCGAGGTACCGATAAAGCGGCAGCGCGCATTCCTCCGCGGCTGCCTTCGCGACGGCGCACGACACGGCGAGCAGCGCGTTGGCACCCAGACGCGATTTGTTCTCGGTGCCGTCGAGGTTGATCAGCGTCCGATCGATCAGGCCCTGCTCCGTCGCGTCAAGCCCGAGCACGGCTTCGCAGATTTCGGTGTTGACGTGCTCGATTGCCTTGGTGACGCCCATGCCGAAGTAGCGTGACTTGTCGCCATCGCGCAATTCGATCGCTTCCTTCGAACCGGTGGATGCGCCGGATGGAACCGCGGCGCGGCCGGAAACGCCGGATTCGAGGACCACGTCGGCTTCCACCGTGGGGTTGCCGCGCGAGTCGAGAATTTCGCGCGCGATGACGTCGACGATGGCGGTCATGTTCAGGGATCAGGGATCAGGGATCAGAGCGGTAAGCGCCGGCCGACATCAACTCACGTTCGGGAAAGCCGGCGGCCTTCACGACCGCATCGAGCTCCTTGAGCGTTTCGAGGAGCGCGCGCATGCGATCGAGCGGCCAGGCGTTCGGGCCGTCCGACAGGGCGACTTCGGGATTCGGATGCGTCTCCATGAAGACGCCGGCGACCCCGGCAGCGACGGCCGCGCGCGCAAGCACCGGCACGAATTCGCGTTGGCCGCCCGATGACGTTCCCTTGCCGCCCGGCAATTGCACCGAATGCGTCGCGTCGAAGACCACCGGGCACCCAGTCTTGCGCATGATCGCCAGCGCACGCATGTCCGAGACCAGATTGTGGTAACCGAACGACGCGCCGCGTTCGCAGACCAGGATGTTGTCCGCCCCGCTTGCCGCCTTGGCCTTGCCGACGACCTGGCGCATGTCCTCGGGCGCCAGGAACTGTCCCTTCTTGATGTTGACCGGCCTGCCGGCACCGGCGACGGCCTGGATGAAATCCGTTTGCCGGCACAGGAATGCCGGCGTCTGCAGCACGTCGACGACCGACGCGGCCGCCGCGATCTCGTCCTCGGCGTGCACGTCGGTAAGGACCGGCACGGCGACGTGCTTTCGTACGTCGTCCAGGATCCGCAGGCCCTCGTCCATCCCCGGACCGCGAAACGACGCATGCGAGCTGCGATTCGCCTTGTCGTACGACGACTTGAAAATGAACGGAATGCCGAGGTCCGCGCAGATGACCTTCAATTCGCCGGCGACGTCCATCTGCAGTTGCCTCGATTCGACGACGCAGGGTCCGGCGATCAGGAAGAACGGACGATCGAGGCCGACGTCGTAGCCGCAGAGATTCATATAAGAGGTCGGAGCCGTAATATTGGACGCGTCTTCATATAAGGGGTCGGAGCCGTAATATTGGACGCGACTTCATGCGGCGAATATCGGCCTGAAATCGGGGTCGGAGATGCATTTCCGGACACGGCAGTGTTCATTCCTCAGATAGTGCCCGGAAATGCATCTCTGACCCCGATTTCAGGCCCCATTTCAGGCGGAAGCGACGAGCCGGGCCACGGGGGCAGGCGCATTCGTAGTCTCGCGCTTCTGGCGTTCGATCGCGGCGCGCACGAAGTTCACGAACAGCGGGTGGCCGCGCCTGGGATTCGATGTGAACTCCGGGTGGAACTGGCAGCCGAAGAACCACGGGTGCTGCGGCAGCTCGATCATTTCGCAGAGATCGCCCGCGGTTTCGCTCTTCGCCCACGCGCCGACCGTGAGGCCTGCCGCCTCGATGCGCGGCAGGTAATGGTTGTTGACTTCGTACCGATGCCGATGGCGCTCGGAGACGGTGGTCGAGCCGTAGATCCGGTGCGCAAGCGAACCCGGAACAACGTCGCATGGCTGCGAACCGAGGCGCATCGTGCCGCCGAGATTGGATGTCGCATCGCGCTTTTCAACCGTGCCGTCGCGATTCTGCCATTCCGTGATCAATGCGACGACCGGATGCGGGGTCCGTGGATCGAATTCCGTGCTGTTCGCGTCGGCAAGCTGCGCCTCGTGGCGCGCGTACTCGATCACGGCGAGCTGCATGCCGAGGCAGATGCCGAGATACGGGATGCCATGCTCGCGCGCGTAGCGGATCGCGGCGATTTTGCCTTCGACACCGCGCTTGCCGAAGCCGCCTGGCACGAGTATCGCGTCCATCTTCTCGAGCGCACTGACGCCGTCACGCTGGACGGCTTCCGAATCCAGATAATGAATCTGCACGCGCGAACGCGTGTGGATGCCGGCGTGCGTCAGCGCTTCGGACAGCGATTTGTACGATTCGGTGAGATCGACGTACTTGCCGACCATCGCGATGTCGACGACCCGATCGGGATGCTCGAGCGCATCGACCAGGCGCTCCCACGTGGAGAGGTCGGCCGGCGGCGGTTCCAGCCTCAGCTTCCTGCAGACGATGACGTCGAGGCCCTCGGCGTGCAGCGCGAGCGGAATCTTGTAGATCGAATCGGTGTCGAGCGCCGGTATGACGGCTTCGAACGCGACGTTCGTGAACAGCGCGATCTTGCGTCGGTCACCCTCGGGAACCGGACGATCCGCGCGACAAAGCACGACGTCCGGCTGGATGCCTATCTCGCGCAGCTCCTTCACCGAGTGCTGCGTCGGCTTGGTCTTCATCTCGCCCGCCGTCGGAATGAACGGCACCAGAGTCAGGTGGATGTAGCAAACGCTGTCGCGCCCGAGCGCGATGCCCATCTGCCGAATCGCTTCGAGGAACGGCAGCGACTCGATGTCGCCGACGGTGCCGCCGACCTCGACGACGGCGACTTCCGCATTGCCGGCGCCGCTCGTGATCCAGCCCTTGATCTCGTCGGTGATGTGCGGGATCACCTGCACGGTGCCGCCGAGGTAGTCGCCGCGGCGCTCCTTGCGGATTACGCTTTCGTAGATCTGTCCGGTAGTGAAATTGTTGCGCTTCGTCATCCGCACATCGGTGAAGCGCTCGTAGTGACCGAGATCGAGATCGGTCTCGGCGCCGTCGTCGGTCACGAACACTTCGCCGTGCTGGAACGGCGACATCGTCCCCGGATCGACGTTGATGTACGGATCGAGCTTGAGATTGGTGACGCGGACGCCGCGGGAGGTGAGGATCGCGGCGAGCGACGCGGCGGCGATGCCCTTCCCCAACGAGGAAACAACGCCGCCCGTCACGAACACGAACTTGGTCATCGGCTGGCCAGTTCCGGAAATTGACATTTTACCGGAACGGAGTCGTGCGACCAAGCGCGAGCGCGGAAATCGAACGATCGCGTCGTGCGTGTTGCGTCCGTTACAACGGCGCCGGCGCTATGCGCGAACCAGGACGCGCGCTTTAGGCAGATGCGCTCGCTTCACCGAACCCGAGGCCGGCCGCCATCCGCTCGCGCGTCGCGTCGCGACCGACGAGTTCGAGCACCGCGTCGATGGCGGGTGTCTTGAGCGTTGCCGCCACGAGCGCGCGTAGCGGCATCATCACCTGCCCCGGTTTGAGTCCGTGCCGCGCAGCCGTGGCCTTGATCGTCGCGCCGAGGTGCCCGCGTTGCCACGCCACCGTCGAGAATTCAGCGAGGAGTTCGGTGAGCGCCGTGCGGTTCGCACCGGTAATTTGGTCCGCCAGCATCGCAGGATTGGCGCGGGGCGCCTCATAGAAGTAGCGCGCCGCTTCCGCCATTTCGGTCAGCGTCGGCGCACGCTCGCGCAAAAGGGCTGCGATCCGCTCGACGTCCGGTCCGGTCCCGGTTGCAATGCCAGCGGCCGCCAGATACGGTCGAAGCCGACGCGCGAGCTCGGTATCGTCGAGCCGTTGCAGATGCTCGTGGTTCAGCCACCTGAGCTTTTCGGGATCAAAGCGCGCCGGCGACCGGGTGAGCCCTTCGAGATCGAACCAGCGAACGAACTCGTCTACGCCGAACACCTCCGCGTCGCCGTGCGCCCAGCCGAGCCGAGCCAGGTAATTGACGATCGCCTCGGGAAGGTACCCGTCGTCGCGATACTGAAGCACGCCGCGAGCGCCGTGACGCTTCGAGAGCCGCTCGCCGCTCGGCGCGAGGACCGTCGGCAAATGCGCGTAGACGGGCGGCGTCGCACCGAGTGCGCGCATGATGTTGATCTGCCGCGGCGTGTTGTTCACGTGATCGTCGCCGCGAATGACATGGGTGATCCGCATGTCGACGTCGTCGACGACGACGCAGAAGTTATACGTTGGCGTGCCGTCCGCCCGCGCGATGACGAGGTCGTCGAGTTCGCCGTTGCTGATCTCGATCGGCCCCTTGACCGCGTCGTGCCACGCCACCGCGCCGTCGTCGGGATTGCGAAATCGGTACACGGGCGCGATGCCTTCGGGCGGTTTCCGGCCCTGCGCGTTCTCCGGCCTCCAGCGGCCGTCGTACCGCGGCTTTTCGCCGCGCGTCATCTGTTCTGCGCGCAGTTCATCGAGTTCGCCCGGTGTTGTGTAGCAGCGATACGCAAGCCCGCGCGCCAGCATGTCGTCGAGCACCTGGCGATACCGATCCATCCGCTGCATCTGATAAAACGGCCCATCGTCGTACTCGAGTCCGAGCCAGCGCATGGCGTCGACGATCGCCCGCGTCGCTTCCGGCGTCGAGCGTTCCTGATCGGTATCTTCGATGCGCAGGATGAACGTGCCGCCGTGGTGACGCGCGAACGCCCACGGGAACAGCGCCGAGCGGATATTGCCGAGGTGCAGAAAACCCGTCGGGCTCGGTGCGAAGCGAGTACGGACCATTCGGGTATCAGATGTCAGGGAACAGGTATCAGGCGCATCGAAGCCTGCCTGCGTCAATGGCCGGCGCGATGGTGGCGTTGATCGCGGCGTCGGTTTCGGACTTGATCTGCAGAACCGTTCATGTCCATATCACGTTCTTTCAAAAGTCAGAATCCGTTACACGGCAACGCCAAGAAGTTTCTGCTGCAGCTCCTCGTCGCGATGCAGCACTGCCGGAGCGCCCTCGAACGCAATGCGGCCGTTCACCATCACGTAAGCTCGGTCGGCCATCTGCATCACGATGTCGACCTTCTGCTCCACGAGCAGGATACTGGTGCGATCCTTGAGGCGCATCAAGGCCGCGAGGACCTCGCCGACCACGGCAGGAGCGAGGCCCTCGAATGGCTCGTCGAGCAGGATCAGGCTGGTCGGCGCCATCATCGAACGGGCGATCGCGAGCATCTGCCGTTCGCCGCCGCTCAGGTTTTCCCCGCGCGCCGCTGCCCGGGTCCTTAGTTTCGGGAAGAGGTCGTAGACGTCGTCGAGGCTCCAGCCGCCAGGCCGCTGCGCAAGCTGCAGATTTTCCAGCACGCTCAGATTCGGGAAGATGCGGCGGCCTTCCGGGACGATCGACATGCCCTGCCGGTTGATGCGGTCCGGACTCGCGCGTGTAATGTCGGTATCGCGGAAAACGAGCTGGCCGGCAACCGGCTTGACGACGCCCATCATCGTCCGCAGCGTGGTGGTCTTGCCGACGCCGTTGCGGCCGAGCAGCGCCACGACCTCTTTGTCATCGACGCGAAGATCGACATCGTGCAGGATCACGCTCGCGCCATACCCGGCGGTCACGCCCGTCAGCGTGAGCAACGGAGCGCGGTCGGTCCGCGGTTCGATGCCGATTGCCGGCGCAGCCGGAGCATCGCCATGGCGGCCGAGATACGCTGTCACGACTTCGGGATGACGCGCGATGTCCTGTGGAAGGCCGGTGGCAATCACTCGACCCTGATGCAGCACGGTGATTCGGTCGGAGAGCGTCAGCACACGATCGATGTCGTGCTCGATCAACAGGATCGAATGCTGACCCGCGAGACTCCGGATCAACCCGGCGATTCGCTCGCGGTCAGCATCGGCGAGTCCGGCGAGCGGCTCGTCGAGCAGCAGCACGCTCGGGTCCGTCGCGAGTGCGACCGCGATCTCGAGAAGGCGCTGCTCGCCGTGCGCAAGATTGCCTCCGGTCTCGGCGGCGCGATCGCCGATGCCCACCGTTTCCAGCAACACCCAGGTCCGGGCATTGATGTCGTCGAAGTCATACGCGTCGCGCCAAAGATTGCCGCGATGGGGCGATTGCGCCTGCGCCGCGATTCGCACGGTCTCGAAGACGGTGAGGTCCCGGAAGATGCTGACAATCTGAAACGAACGGGCGAGCCCGGCAGCGATGCGACGATGCACGGGTAGCCGCGTGATATCGCGTTCCCCAAAGCGGATTTCGCCGCCATCGCAGGGAATCAGGCCGGTCACCATGTTGAACAGCGTGGTCTTGCCGGCGCCGTTGGGCCCGATGAGGCTGTGGAGCTCTCCTCGTCGAAGCTCGAGGCCGACATTGTCGGCGACGACCAGCGAGCCGAAGCTCTTGCGCAATCCGCGCACGGTCAGCACCGGACCGTCATCGCTTGCAATCGCGGCACGGGGTCGCGGCGCCGGGGCACCGCCGGCTTTCCTCAACGGCTGTTCACGCGTCAATGTCCAGCGTGGCGTCCGCGTGAACCGGGACCAGATGCCGCACACGCCTTCGGGCGACAGCAGGATGAAGGCGATCAGGATGGCGCCGAAGGCGAGCCACCAATGCTCCGTATACGAGCTCAGCTGGTCGCGCAGCGTGATGTAGATGATCGAGCCCCACAGCGGTCCCAGGAAATGATGGATGCCGCCGAGCACGGTCATCATCACCGGATCGCCGGCGTGCTGCCAACTCAGGTTATCCGCGTACACGCTCTGGATGAGGAAGGTGAGCAGGCTGCCTGCCAGCCCGATGAACGCGGCGGACAGCACGAAGGCGCCGAGCTTGTAGCGTTGCGTGTCGTAGCCGAGGCATTGCACGCGCTGCTCGTTGTCGCGGATCGCCTGGAGCACGCGGCCGAACGGGGCATGGACGATTCGCCAGAGCACGTACATCGCCGCGACGATCAGCGTCGCGGCGAAGAAATGAAACACGAGCGCATTGTCGAGACCGGGCCGCGACACGCCCTGCAAGCCGTTCTCGCCGCCCGTGAGGTCGGTCCACTTGAACGTGATCTCGTAGAAGAGTTGGGTGAAAGCCAGCGTCAGCAGGGAAAAATAAATGCCGCGCCGGCGCAGGATGAGGAGTCCAATCACGAGTCCCAGCAGTGCAGCGAAGGCGGTGCCGAAGACGACGGACGGCAGCACGCTGCCGAATACGTGGATCATCGCAAGCCCCGCGGCGTAGCCCGCCATGCCGAAAAAAGCGGAGGCGCCAAAGGAGACGAGGCCCGTGTACCCCAGCAGCAGGTTGAAGCCGAGGCCATAGAGCGTGTAGATCGCGATCTCCGTCGCGAGGCTCACCGTCGAGCCGAATCGCGGCAATACGAAGGGCAGAATCGCGAACGCCACCGCCACCCACAGCACCGGGTGCCGGAAACCGTGGCCGTAGTGGCTCATGTGATCCCCCCACGCTCGCAGCCGCGCGCTTCGCGCCTCGGCTTCGCCCTGCTCGCGTGGACGTCCGTGGGGCGGCTCGGCGACACTCATTCGAACCGCTCCCACCGCTCGCCGAGCAGGCCGCGCGGGCGGACCAACAGCACCAGGACCATCAGCGCGTACATCACGCCGGTCGCGCCGGCCGGCCAGAACTGGATGGTCAGCGCCACCGACACGCCCACCAGCAGCCCGCTGACCACGGCGCCGGCGAAACTGCCGAGGCCGCCAATCGTCACGACCACGAACGCCGGCATGATCGCGCCTTCGGACATGGACGGCACGACGCTCCACAGCGGCGCGGCGAGCACGCCGGCGACCCCCGCGAGCGCCGTACCCAGCCCGAATACGAGCGTGAACACGCGCTTCAAGTTGATGCCCAGCATGCTGACCATCTCGGCGTCACGACTGCCGGCTCGAATGATCCGCCCATACGGCGTCCGGCGCAGGAACAACCAGAGTGCGAGCAGGATCAGGACCGTGATCACGAGCATCGCGAGCCGGTATCGCGTGACGAGGATCGGGCCGTACTCGATGAAGCCGGAAAGCGCGGCGGGGGCGTTGAACGGATGGCCCACGGTGCCCCAGACCGTGCGGATGACCTCCTCGATGAACAGCGCAAGTCCGAAGGTGATCAGGAGGCCCAGCAGCGGCTCCTTGCCGTAGATCCGGCGCATCAGCGTTACCTCGATCACCATCCCGACCACGGCTACGCAAAACGGCGCAAGAACGATCCAGAAATCGCCCAACTCATTACGTAGCGTCAGCGCGAAATAGGCGCCGAGCGCGAAAAAGGCGCCGTGCGCGAAGTTGACGATACCGAGCATCCCGAAGATGATCGAAAGCCCGATCGCGATCAACACGTACAGGAAGCCCAGCACCAGACCGTTGACGATCTGGGACAGGATGAGGGAAGTCATCGACGGCGGGCGGTGGGGACAGCGTTATCGCGAGGCGCTCCCTGGTCCTGCCGCGGTCGAGCGCCGGAGAACAGGCCCTGCGTCAGGCAACGAGGCGGCGCCGGAGTCGGTCTGGCATCTCGATTTTCACACGGCGCTTGTCGCAAGCGCCGTGGAAAAGCGTCCGCTCAACCAGGGTCAGAGTGCACCCATCTTGCAGCCGATGTCTTCCTTCGACCCGTAGAACGCGTCGAGCTTGCCTTCGTCCTGCGGAAATTGCGCCACGATGTCGAAGTAGTCGTATTTGTCGACGATCTTTTTCTTCACCTGCGCGACGAGGGTTGGCTGGAGGAGCTGGTGGTCCCATGAACGGAAGTAGATCGGCATTTCCTTGTAGCCGGCGAACTTGTGTTGCTCGAGAAAGGCGACGAGCTTCGCCGAATCGGTCGAACCCGTTTCCTTGATCGCGGTCAGGATCGCGGTCGTGCCGAACCAGTCCTGCCAACCTTCGACCTCGGGAGGGGCGCCGAATTTCTTCTGGTAGTTTTCGGCGAACGTCTTGCTCTTCGCGGTATTGTGGGCGCCGGTGTAGTTCCAAAGCTTGGGATAGAGGCCGAAAGCGATACCGGGGCCCGCGGCCCAGAGATCGGAGTCGTTGACGATGGGCGACGATATCTCGACCTTGTCGGTCAGCCCGACATCGTGAAGCTGCTTCAGGAAATTGGTGAGGTCGGTGCCCCCCAAACCGACGAAGATGACCTTGGGATTGGCCTGACGGATCTTCAGGACATACGAACTGTAGTCGGTGGTGCCGAGCGGCGCCTGGTCAAAGCCCAGCACCTTGCCTCCGTCCTTCACCAGCAGTTCCTGCATCTGGTTATAGGCGTCGATGCCCCACGCGTAGGATGCCGAGACGAAATACCAGTCCTTGCCGAGCTTGGAAAGCATCGGATATGTGCTCCGCACCGTCACGCGGTTTGGCAGATCGACGCGAAACGTGTAGCGGTTGCAGTCCTTGCCCGTGATCTCGGTCGCGTTCGGACCGGTCGCCATCAGGAGCGTCTTCTCTCGTAACGCAAGCGGCATGATGGCGAGCACGTCGCCACTGGAGACTCCACCCTGCACGGCGACGACCTTGTCTTCCTCGATCAGCTTGCGCATGTTCTGCTGCGTCGACTGTGGCGACGCCTCGTCGAGCCAGACCAGCTGAATCTCACGGCCCAACACCTTGCCGCCGAAATCGGCGACGGCAATCTGCGCGCCGTTGTACCCGTTTTCGCCCTGGATTGCGTAAGGACCGGACTTCGGCAGCAGTACGCCGATTTTGATCGGTGCCGATGACTGGGCT
>JALYSS010000113.1 GCA_030854685.1 Pseudomonadota bacterium
CTTTGCCGGCGTTGGACGTTGGCTTCGTAACGCGCCGGCACGCCATACGGCGACGCGAGGATGGGCGCGCCCAGCGTTCGGCTCCACGGGGGCTCGAACGGCGGGAGGCTACGCGCGGGATCATCGACCGCCCAGGCGTTGCCGGTGGCAACGGCGCCGGAAATCAGCGCGCTGCGCGCAAGGAAACGCCGGCGCTCGATCGATGCCATCAGTCGTGCTGCACGGCGAACCCCAGCAGGTCGCGTTTCAGCGGTTCGTGCGCATCGATGCGCGCGGCGATCTGCACGCAGACACTGCGGCAGATCGAAACGAATTCGGGATCCGCGACGCCGTAGTACACGGTGTTGCCATCGCGACGACGACCGACGACGCCTGCCTGATGCAGGAGCGCCAGATGCCGCGAGACGTTGGTCTGCGTCGCGCCGGTGGCCGCGACGATCGCCGATACGGACTGCTCGGACTGGCAGATAGCGTGCAGGATACGCAGCCTTGTCGGCTCGGACAGCAGGCTGAAATAGCGGGCAACGGCGGCAAAGACCGCATCGAGCTCTTCGCCCGCACCGATGCGACGCGCAAGCCTTCGCCGATCACCCTGGCGGCGGCCGCTTGTCGTCGTGCTCGAGGGGGTGGCAACATTCCTCATCGCCGTATGAGCATATGCGCATATGCACGTTCAGGTCAAGCGCGCCGGCAGGCCGGCGCGCGCGCATCACCCTCTCCGCGCCGCAGAGCAGATTCCGGATGAGGTTATTACCGCGGAATCAATGGACGGTCGCGCTGGTCAGGAACCGCATCAAGCGGCCGCCGGCGAGACGATAGAAGCCGTCGGCGACGTGCTCCGCTTCCTCGAAATCCGCCTGCGTGAATGCCAGTTCCGTTTCACCGTGGCGCGCTTCGAGCACCACATCGTCGGCCACCGTGAATTCATCGGGGACCCGCACGTATGCGGTTTCGAACACGACGCCGTCGATGACGACGAAATCCGCGTCGTGCATCGTATCGGATAGTTTGAGCGTCATGACGTCGTCACCTTCGATTCGAGGGTCACGTGGAGTGCAACCCTCCTCGCCCGATAGATGGGTCCTGTCGACGGTGGTTCAAGTTGCGAGCCGAACCTCGCGGTCAATTCGCCATTCGCGTGCCGAAGCCTCGCACGTCGATGCGAGGCACCTGCGCGCGCCGTCGACGACCCTCCTGCAGTGCGACAGCCGCAAGCTTACGCAACCATCGTTCGCACGAAATTGGGGAGTGAAAGTGCCGCACGGTAGGTGTCGCCGTTGATGTATTGCAGGTGCGAAAGGCGGCGCTGCGCAATGCGGAGATCGATCGCCATCGCCGACTGCTCGCGCGGGTCGAGAGCGGCCGAGCAGCACGCCATCATCCACAAGCCTCCATAGAGCGGCACCGACGTGAGGTACGGCGTGACCTGCGCGAACACGCGCCGCAGCTCCTGCATCGTTTCGCTAATGCGCGCTGGATGCGCGATCGGACTCGCGACGTGCATGGTCATCGCGCCGATCGGCGTCAGGCGCTTTGCACACGCGTTGTAGAACTCGGGCGTATAGAGCGCCGTCGATGGCCCGCCGGGATCGGTCAGGTCGAGCACGATCAGGTCGTATTCGTCGCGCGAGTTCAGGACGAACCTGAAGCCGTCTTCGATGCGCACGGTGACGCGCGGATCGTCAAGCGCGCCGCGATGCACCGCCGCGAAATGGCGGCGCGAAATGTCGATGACTGCCGCGTCGATCTCGGCGATCGTGACCGACTTCATCGACGGGTGCTTGAGCAATTCTTCGGCGGAGCCTCCGTCACCCCCGCCGACGACCAGCGCGCGCTCCGGCCCAGGATGCGCGAGCGCCGCGATGTGGACGAGGTTCTCGTGATAGAAGAATTCGTCCTTTTCCGACGTCATGAAACGGCCATCGAGGCGAAACAGCTTGCCGAACCGCGCGCTGTCGTGGACTTCGACGTCCTGGTAGCTGGAGCGAAACGCTTCGAGCGTTGCCGTGGATCGGACGAAGAGGCCCCAGTCGGCCGTCAGGTATTCGGTCAGGATGCCGGGCGCGAGGTTACCCGGCGGCGATTCGTCGTGGTTCATCGTCGATCACCTCCATGGCACCACGGTGGATTACGTGGAATCGCTTGCGCCGCGGCCTCAACGCCACCTCGAGTGCCTTGAACACGCGCTCGGCCTTGCCGGTGTTATCGGTCGTGTAGTTGCAGACGTAGACGTCGACCGTGACGAACCCCGCCTCGGGCCACGTATGGATGGCGAGATGGGATTCCGCGAGCAGCACCGTACCGGTGACACCCTGCGGCTCGAACTGGAAAAAACGGTCGCCCACGATCGTGAGCCCGGCTTCGCCAACGGCACGGCGACAAAGGTCGCGTAACGCGTCTGCTTGCGTCAGCAATGGTTCGTCGGCCGGGCATCCGTACCACTCCCCCAGCAGATGGATTCCGTACATGGCGTTTAGCCTCCACGCGCGGGCGTCTTCCGGATCCCGGAGCAACCGTTGCCAATGTGTTTTCGCATGACGGAAGTACGACGCATTGCGCGCCGGCGACCGTCTCAATACTCGATACAACTCCCGCGCTCGCGCGCGAAATTCAAACGTGAAAGTATGGCACAATACTGATGCTTCCGCGAGTAGATTCAATCGACTTCGCGCCATCGATGTTCGCGGTGCGGCGTACTGGAAGCCTCCTCGTTTGGCCATGCTCGACTCCGTCAACCCGTTGTACGACCGCATAGCACCGGTTCGCGCGCGGGTGTTCCATGAAGGCCTGGAGCGACGTTGCCGATCGAGCAGCCGTTCGAATGGGATGGCATGGCTCAGACCGAGGCCGAGTACGGCTTCGGCAACGTCGACACGCTCGTTGCCGCATTTGACAAACTCGCCGTGGCGCCCTCTCCCGCCCTACGGGCAGCCTCTCCCGCGAGCGGGCGAGCGATGGGGCGAGGGAGCATTCGCAATTGACATGAACCTCGCTTACAACGCAGAGGAGACCGCATGACCATCAAAGTTGCCATCAACGGGTACGGCCGCATCGGGCGCAACACCTTGCGCGCCCACTACGAGGACGGCAAGAGGCACGACCTCGAGATCGTCGCGATCAACGATCTCGGCAGCCCCGAGATCAACGCGCATCTGACGCGATACGACACGGCGCATGGAAAGTTTCCAGGCCGCGTCGACGTCGAGGGTGATGCGATGGTCGTCAACGGCGATCGCATTCGCGTCTTCGCGCAGCGCGATCCGACGCAATTGCCCTGGGGGTCGCTCGGCGTCGACGTCGTGCTCGAATGCACGGGCCTCTTCACGACCAAGGAGAAGGCGTCCGCGCATCTGAAGGGAGGCGCGCGCAAGGTGATCATCTCCGCCCCGGGCGGCAAGGACGTCGACGCGACGATCGTCTACGGCGTCAACGACCGGAAGCTGAAGGCATCGGATACGGTCATCTCGAACGCCTCGTGCACGACGAACTGCCTCGCCCCGCTCGTCAAGCCGCTGCACGACCACATCGGCATCGTGAACGGACTCATGACGACCGTGCACGCGTACACGAACGACCAGGTGCTGAGTGACGTCTATCACGAGGATCTGCGCCGCGCACGATCGGCGACGATGAACATGATCCCCACCAGGACGGGCGCCGCGTCGGCACTGGGACTGGTGCTGCCGGAACTGAACGGCAAGCTCGACGGGTACGCGATCCGCGTGCCGACAATCAATGTCTCGATCGTCGACCTGACGTTCATCGCCGCGCGCGACACGAGCGTCGACGAGGTCAACGCCGTGATGAAGACGGCGTCCGAGACGGGACCGCTCTCCGGCGGGATACTCTGCTACAACACCGCGCCGCTCGTCTCGGTCGACTTCAATCACGATCCGGCGTCGTCGACGTTCGACGCGACGCTCACGAAGGTTTCAGGA
Source organism: Pseudomonadota bacterium (assembly GCA_030854685.1). GTDB lineage: Bacteria > Pseudomonadota > Gammaproteobacteria > Burkholderiales > Casimicrobiaceae > VBCG01. The sequence goes on from JALYSS010000113.1 coordinate 3,939, forward strand.
CGCCTCGTGAAGGTCGCCACCTGGTATGACAATGAATGGGGATTCAGCAACCGGATGCTGGACGTGACGATGGCGCTGATGTCCGCAAAATGACGACCCTGAATCCCGGCTACATTGCGGCGAAGGCTGACGTGAGCGAAGCGAACGTCAAGCGAGCGGCCGAAGCCACAATAAAGCCGGATTCAGCAACCGGATGCTGGACGTGACGATGGCGCTGATGTCCGCACGCTGAGGAGTTTCGGATGCGCGCCGACGAATGATGGACTTCCTGCGCCTTTCGGACGTCGACGTACGCGGCAAGCGGGTATTCATCCGCGCCGACCTCAACGTTCCGCAGGACGATCAAGGACGCATTACCGACGACACGCGGATTCGGGCATCGTTGCCGGCGATCCGCGACGCATTGACGCGAGGCGCCGCCGTCATGGTCACCTCGCACCTCGGGCGCCCGGTCGAGGGCAAGCTGACCGACGCCGACACACTGGAACCGATCGCGGTGCGGTTGGGCGAACTGATGGGTCGCGAAGTGCGACTGATCCGCGACTGGGTGAATGGGGGGGTCTGGCACAGATCGCTCACCGCGGGCGACCTGGTTCTGCTCGAGAATTGCCGCATCAACCCCGGCGAGAAGGAGGACAGCATCGCGCTGGCGCAACAGATGGCGCACCTGTGCGACGTCTACTGCAACGATGCGTTCGGTACCGTGCAT
>JALYSS010000129.1 GCA_030854685.1 Pseudomonadota bacterium
TCGAGGACGTCATCAGTTCGGAGGAAATCTTCTCGACGCTGATGGGCGAGCAGGTGGAACCGCGTCGCGCGTTTATCGAGTCGAACGCGCTCGGCGTGCGCAACCTCGACGTGTAGATGGATCGACGACCGCGGCCTGGTGGGGCCGCTGGCAGCAGTCACCGAACCGGCGCGTTGCTCGTATACTCCGTCCACTTCCGCTCGACGGTCTCGGAAGATCCGCGATGCCGCGCTCCAGGATTCCCTGCTTTGCGCCCCATCGGCGGGCGGCACGGTCCGGCGGTAATGGAGGCTCGGCCGACTCGATTCCGTACCGATGCACTTCGACCCGACCGGCAATATCCTCCACGTTTCTGCACGCAAGGACGCCGCTGACCATGCTGGGCTCGACAAATACCTCGGCGACGACGCCACATCCAGCGACGAGGCGAACGCCGCGGTGCACGAGTCCAGTCGCCCGCTGCGCTCGGCCGCAATCTGCAGAGGACATTGCATGCACGCCAAGCTGCTTTGCGCCCTCGTCATCGCGACCGCGCTCGCCGTTTCCACCGGCGCGCCTGCAGAAGGCGCGCGACTCATCGTCAAGCTGAAAGACGACACCGCGAAATCAGCGCTGACGCCGAAGGCGCGCATCGAAAAGCTCGGTGCGGCAACCGGTACTCCGTTGCGGCACTTGCGCGAAATGGCGCTCGGTGCCGACGTCGTCGCGACCGAAGCGACGAGTGCCGCCGACGCTGAGCGCGTCCTGGCGCAGATCGTCGCCCAGCCGGATGTCCAATTCGCCGAGATCGATCGACGCGTGCATGCGTTCCAGGCGCAGCCGCCGGTCAACGACCTCTTCGCACTTCAGCAGCACTATCTCACCAACGATCCGACCGCCATCAGCGCGTATGCCGCCTGGGAGGTGACACGCGGGTCCGCGAACGTCGTCGTCGCCGTCGTTGACTCAGGGTATCGACCGCACGCGGGAATGGCCGGTCGCATCCTTCCCGGCTACAACATGATTTCGGATGTTTTCACCGCGAACGACGGCGGCGCGCGCGATGACGACGCCACCGACCCCGGAGACTGGGTGCTTGCGAGCGAGGCGACGGCCGGCTGCCCCGCGCACGACAGCATCTGGCACGGCACCAGTGTCGCGGGCATCATCGGGGCCAACACCAACGACGGCGCATGGACGGCAGGCATCGATTGGAATGCGAAGATCCTTCCCGTCCGTGTAATAGGCAAGTGCGGCGGTTTCGATTCCGATCTCGTCGACGGCATCGCGTGGGCTGCCGGTCTTCCCGTGCCCGGCGTGCCGGCGAACCCGACACCCGCGCAAGTCATCAACTTGAGCCTGGGCGGCGCCCAGAGCTGCCCCCCGGCATTTCCGCTTGTCGCTGCGGCCGCCTACGCGCACGGCGTCACCCGAGCGATCGTCGCAGCCGCGGGTAATGAGTCGCAGGATGTTTCCAGCGATTCGCCCGCCAATTGCTCCGGCTATTACGCCATTGCTTCGACGACGCGCTACAGCGGGAAGCTCTCCAACTTCAGCAATTTCGGCGCGGGCATCACGGTGTCGGCGCCGGGGGGCGCGGCCAATTTCCGAACGCCGGCCGACTCGGTGCTCGTCCTGTCGAACACCGGCACTACGATCCCCGCGAACGACACCGTGGTCAGCGAAGGCGGCACGAGCTTCTCCGCGCCGATGGTCGCCGGGACGATCTCATTGATGCTCGCCGTCGCACCCCAGCTCACACCGGACCAGGTTCACGCGATCATCGTCTCCACGGCCAAACCGTTTCCCGCGACCAGCGACTGCACGACCGACCGCTGTGGCGCGGGTATCGTCGACGCCGGTGCAGCGGTGCGCGCCGCCTTGGCCGCCGCGCCGCCGCCCCCGGCGCCGGGCAACTATGAAGGATTGTGGTGGAACGCGCCGGCAGGGTCCGAGTCCGGCTGGGGGATCAATCTCGCGCATCAGGACGACGTGATCTTCGCGACGTGGTTCACGTACGACACGTTCGGCAACGCGTGGTGGCTGTCGATGCCGGCGTTCCGGACAACGCCGAATGCGTTTGCGGGAACGCTCTACGAGACACGCGGGCCCGCGTTCAGCTCGGTGCCGTTCGACCCCGCCGGCGTCACGCACACCGCGGTCGGTACCGGCACGCTGGCGTTCACCGACGCCAACACCGCGCAATTCACGTACACGGTCAACAGCGTCGCGCAGACGAAGACGCTGATTCGGCAGGTTTTCGGAACGCTTCCTTTCTGCGCGTTCGGCGCGCAATCCAATCTTGCGCTGGTGAGCAACTACCAGGATCTGTGGTGGGCCTCGCCGGCCGGGTCCGAGGCCGGGTGGGGCATCAATCTCACCGAGCAGAGCAACGTTATCTTCGCCACGTGGTTCACCTACGATCTCGACGGATCGCCGCTGTGGCTCTCTGTGACGGCGACGAGCATGTCAGCAAACGTGTTTTCGGGCACGCTTTTCCGCACGACGGGTCCGGCCTTCGATGCAATTCCGTTCGATCCGATTAAGGTCATTCGCACGCCGGTCGGTACCGCCACGTTCACGTTTGCCGACGGTAACAACGCGACCTTCGCCTATACGGTCAGCGGCGTCTCGCAAACGAAGGCGATCACGCGCGAGGTATTTGTCGCACCGGGAACCGTGTGCCAGTGAGCGCTGCACCGTGACGAACGACGCAGCGACGAATGCCGATCCACGCGCGGCGCGGGTGCTGGAGCGGATCGGGCTGATCGTCGATGCGCAGGGCGTTGTGCGACGGCCACTTGGGACGCCGCTTCATGGACCGGTGCTTGCGTCGTCCAATCCCGCGAACGCTCGCAGGCTCGGTTTCGTATCAACCGCAACCTCAGCGGACCTCGATGCGCTGCTCGAACGCGCGACCGATGCGACACGCGCGTGGCGCGACACGCCGGCACCGAAACGTGGCAATGCCGTCCGTCGTTACGCCGAGCTGCTTCGCGAGCACAAGGATGCGCTCGGCACCCTCGTCTCGCTCGAAACCGGCAAGATCAAGGCGGAAGGCGACGGCGAAGTGCAGGAAATGGTCGACATCGCGGACTTCGCGGTCGGCCAATCGCGGATGCTTTACGGCAAGACGCTCCATTCCGAGCGCCCGGCGCATCGGATGTACGAGCAGTGGCATCCGCTCGGTGTCGTCGGCGTGATCACCGCGTTCAATTTTCCGGTCGCCGTGTGGGCGTGGAATGCGATGCTCGCGTGCGTCTGCGGCAATGCGGTCGTCTGGAAACCGTCGCCCAAGACGCCGCTTTCGGCGCTTGCCGCATCGCATCTCGCCGATCGCGTCATCGACGAGCTCGCGCTGCCGCCGGTGTTTTCGCTCGCGATCGGCGAGCACGCGCTCGGCGCAACGCTGGCGTCCGACCCGCGCGTGGCACTCGTGTCGTTCACCGGATCGTCGCGCGTCGGCAAGGCCGTCGCCGGGACGGTGAGCGCACGCTTCGGCAAGGTGCTGCTCGAATGCGGCGGCAACAACGCCGTGATCGTCGCCGATGATGCCGATGTCGATCTCGTCATTCCGGCGGTCGTGTTCGGCGCCGTCGGCACGGCCGGACAGCGCTGCACGAGCACGCGTCGCCTGATCGTGCAGCGCTCGCGCTTCGACGATGTCGTCGCGCGGCTCGTCAACGCATACCGCCAGGTGCGCATCGGCGATCCGCTGGACAGCGCTACGCTGATGGGCCCGTTGATCGATGCGGCCGCCATCGAGGCGTTCGAGCGCGCGATCGCCGAGGCGCGGGCCGCGGGCGGAACGATCGTCCACGGTGGGCGCGCGATTGCCGGTGACGGCGCGTTCGTCGAGCCGACGATCGTGACCGGACTCGACAATACGCACCCGCTCGTGCAGCGCGAGACATTCGCGCCGATCCTCTACGTGAGCCCCTACGACACGATCGACGAGGCGATCGCCCAGAACAACGGCGTGCGCCAGGGACTGTCGTCGGCGCTGTTCACGCAAAGCGTGCGTACCGCCGAGGCGTTTCTCGCGGCGTCGGGGAGCGATTGCGGGATCGCGAACGTGAACATCGGCACGTCGGGCGCCGAGATCGGCGGCGCGTTCGGCGGCGAGAAGGAGACGGGCGGCGGCCGCGAGTCGGG
>JALYSS010000136.1 GCA_030854685.1 Pseudomonadota bacterium
GCGTTGCCCGGCGCGTTGCCGCGTTGCGCTTCGCGGGTGGCTGCGGTGGCGGCTGCAGCGGCGATCACAATGGCATCGGTTTGACTGGCGTCGTCAGCCAGCGGAATGCTCGCGCAGCCGGACATCACGAACGGAGCGAGGGCGCCCAGCGCGAGCGCAATGCGGGAAAAATGAAAATGCAACATGAACGAGGCGTCTCCTGAAGCGACCGGGGTCTTCCGGCCGCCGCAAACGCGACGCGCCGAAGACGGTTCACGCGCGCGCAACTTCGCCGCGCAGTGAGTGCGGCAGCGCCGCCGTAATGTCGACGTCGACGTAACCGTCGATCGACGCCGTGTCGCCGGCGAAATTGACGACGCGGTTGTTGTCGGTGCGCGCGGCCAGCTCGCGCGGATTCCTGACGGCCGGCCCCGTGACGAGCACGCGCTGGCGCGTGCCGACCATGCGCTCGCTATACGCCCGGTACTGGCGGTCGAGCAACGCCTGCAATCGCGCAAGCCGCTCCTGTTTTACGTCGATAGTGATCTGGTCGGGCAATTCGGTAGCCGGCGTACCGGGGCGCGCGCTGTACGCGAAGCTGAATGCGCCGTCGAAGCGGACGTCCTCCACGAGCCGCAGCGTTCGCTCGAAATCGTCGTTCGTCTCGCCGGGAAAGCCGACGATGAAATCGGAGGTGAGCGCCAGTTCGGGTCGCCGCGCGCGAAGCTTCCGCACGATCGACTTGTATTCGAGCGTCGTATAGCCACGCTTCATCGCGGCGAGCACGCGGTCCGACCCCGACTGCACCGGCAGGTGGAGATGCGAGACGAGCTTGTCAATCGAGGCATACGCGTCGAGCAGGCGCTGCGTCATCTCCTTCGGATGGGACGTTGTGTAGCGCAAGCGCTCGATGCCGGGAATCTCGGCCGCGTATTCGAGGAGCAGTGCGAGATCGGCGATTTCTCCGGGTCTGTCCGCATGATCCCCCCACGCTTGCGGCCGCATTGGCCAATACGGCCGCTGCGCTGCCCCTGAGGGGGCGCTATTCGCACCTTGGGGCGGCCCAGCGGTGCTTGGATGGCCCCTCCACGCTTGCGGCTTCGCCGCTGCGCTGCCCCCCGCGGGGGCGCTATTCGCACCTTGGGGCGGCCCAGCGGTGCTCATCGGCCCGCGATACGCGTTGACGTTCTGGCCGAGCAGCGTCACTTCCCGAACACCCTGGTCGGCGAGATCCGCGAGTTCGGTCAGCACGTCGTCGAAGGGCCGCGACACCTCCTCGCCGCGCGTATACGGGACGACGCAGAACGAGCAGTACTTGCTGCATCCTTCCATGATCGAGACAAACGCCGTGGCGCCGTCCACGCGAGGAGGCGGCAGGTGATCGAATTTCTCGATTTCGGGGAAGGAAATGTCGACTTGCGGCACGCCGGATGCGCGGCGCGCGCGAATCATTGCGGGCAGGCGATGCAGCGTCTGCGGACCGAACACAAGATCGACATACGGCGCGCGACGTACGATCGCAGCGCCCTCCTGCGAGGCGACGCAGCCGCCGACGCCGATCAGCAGGTCGGGGCGCGCAGCCTTGAGCGCGCGGACGCGGCCCAGATCGTGGAATACGCGCTCCTGCGCCTTCTCGCGCACCGAACACGTATTGAACAGGATGACGTCCGCGTCGTCGGGACGATCGGTCAGCGCGAGACCTTCGGACGCGGCGAGCACGTCGGCCATCCGGTCCGAGTCGTACTCGTTCATCTGGCAGCCGAACGTGCGAATGAAAAGCTTGCGTGTCACTGGCGATGTTTCGAAAAGGGTCAGGATTATATCAAAGCGTTGTAGAATTTACCGTGCAGGTGTCCGCCGGGCGGTATCGAAGTCGGGTCCGGCGGGTGAAACGGGAACGCGGTGCCCGCGCAATGCGCGACATGCCGCGGCTGCCCCCGCAACGGTAGGCCGGCGATTAAATCCGTACCGGCGAGCCCGGAGACCGGCCTGCAGCGAGCGCCGCGCGTTGTTTTGGCGCTCGTCGCGAATGCAGCGCGGGGATCCGTTGCCGCTCGATCATCGTGCGACCGCCGGCACCGCATCAACGCATTCGCCGTTTCGCGCACGTTCGGGCGTCCTCGATAGTCGCGTTGTGCCATCAATCGCCGTGCGGGGTCCCCACGGCATGACGCGGACGGTCGAGCATGTTCATTCCAGTGCCATTGCGACCACCGGGTCTGCACGACCGATGGCTCGCGCTCCTCCCGGCCATTCTCGCGCTGGATGCGGCCGCGCAGTCGCTGCCGTCTGCGCCCGGTCCGGCGATGCTCGATCCGATTGTCGTCACCGCAGCGCGAACACCGCAGCGGTTGATCGATCTCGTCGCCGATGTCACGGTGATCGACGCCGAGGCCATCGCGCAAAGCGGCGTGCAGGGCCTTGTCGCGCTGCTTCAGCTTCATCCCGGCGTGGAGATCGTCCAGAACGGGGGCGCAGGTGCGACGTCCGGCATCTTTCTGCGCGGCGCGAACGCGGCGCAAACGCTGGTGCTGATCGACGGCATGCGGGTCGCATCGGCATCGAGCGGTGCGACGGCGCTGGAGGCGATTCCGCTCGACCAGATCGAACGCATCGAGATCCTGCGCGGTCCCGCATCGAGCCTGTATGGCGCGGACGCGATCGGCGGCGTGATCCAGGTCTTCACGCGGCGCGGCTCGAAAGGACTGCACGCCGATGCCTCGCTCGGCTACGGAACGTTCGATACGTGGTCGGGGTCGGCCGGCCTATCCGGCGGCAACGCGCTGGCTCGCGGCAACGTGCAGATCGCCGGGCGCCGCAGCGAGGGCTTCAATGCGATCGTCAATCCCGCGAATTTCAGCTACGACCCCGACCGCGACGGTTACCGGAACGCGAGCGTCAGCGCGCACGGAGCGCTCGAGATCGCGGCGGACCAGACGCTGTCGCTGCAGTATTTCAGGAGCCGCCTCGACAGTCAGTTCGACGGCGGCGACAGCTTCGACGATCGCACGGTGACGACGCTGACAATGTGGCAGGCCGCCTCGAGCAATCGGCTGACGGCGAACTGGAATTCCTGGCTTTCGTTTGGCGACGGCGGCGACCGCTCGGTATCGAAGACCGGTTCCGGCGAATTCCCGTTCGAGACGCATCAACGGCAATACGCGTGGCAAAGCGACGTGACGCTGCCGAAAGGCGCACTGACGATCGCGCTCGAACGACGCGAAGAGCGGGTCGATTCGGATACGGTGTTTGCGGTGACGTCGCGGGACACGAACGCCGCCACCGCGATTTACCGGCTGGACGTCGGGGCGAGCGCCGTGCAGGCGAACGTACGACACGACGACTCGAGCCAGTTCGGCGGCAAGACGACCGGCGCGCTGGCGTGGGGCTATCGCCTGACGCCCGCGTGGCGCGTCACGGCAAGTGCTGGGAGCGCTTTCAAGGTTCCGACGTTCAACGATCTTTATTTTCCGGGCTTCTCGAACCCGGAGCTGCGTCCCGAGACATCGCGCAATATCGAGGCGGGCGTGCACTGGACCTCGCATGCCGGCGCGATGCATTGGCAGGCGCATGCGGTGGTCTTTCACAATCGCGTCGACGACCTGATCGTATTCCAGTGCGACGCGAATTTCGTCTGCGTTCCGAACAACGTCGCCGACGCGACGCTCGAGGGCGTGACCCTGTACGGCGACGCCCAGTGGCGTGAAAGCACCGTTCACGCTTCGCTCGACCTGCAGTCGCCGACGGATACGGCGAGTGGCCTGCTTCTGCCGCGGCGTGCGCGCCGGCATGGCGTGCTGTCGCTCACGCAGGGGTTCGGGCGGACGCGGGTGACGGCCGAACTCGTCGGCTCGTCGGCACGCTTCGACGATGCCGAGAATCAGCGGCGACTCGGCGGATACGGCGTCGTCAATATCGCGTTCGAATGGACGATCGCGCCGGCGACGACGTTCTTCGTCCGTGCCGACAACGTCTTCGACCACCACTACGAACTGGCGGCCGATTTCGCGACCGGCGGCGCACGCGTGTTCGGCGGCGTTCGCTGGCAGCTATGAGCGCTGCAGGGCCGCCCCAAAGCGCGAATTCCGCCTCCTCGGGGGGCAGCGCAGCGGCGCAGCCGCAAGCCTGGGGGGATCATACAAGCGTCGAAGGGCCAAGGCGCGGGTCCGCCCCCGTGGGGGCAGCGCAGCGGCCGTATTGGCCCATGCAGCCGCAAGCGTGGGGGGGTCATTCAAGACGGTTCTTGCTGCTGGCGATGCTGATCGCCGCGCCTGTCGATGCAGCCATACACGTCGTCGACGACACGGGAGTGAGCGTGCAGGTCGCGGCGCCGGCAACGAGGATCGTCACGCTCGCCCCGCACGCAGCGGAACTCGTTTACGCGGCCGGGGCGGGCGCACGAATCGTCGGCGTCATCAAGGGCACCGACTATCCGCCCGCGGCGCTCAAGCTGCCGGTTGTGGGCGACGTGACGGCACTCGATCTCGAACGGATCGTGATGCTCGCGCCAAATCTGATCGTGACGTGGCCGTGGACGACACCAGCGCAGGTCGCGTGGCTTCGCGCGCGCGGCGTCGCCGTGTTCGAGGCGAATGCGCGCACCGTCGACGACATCGCGACGGATATCGAACGCATCGGCGTGTTGACCGGAACCGGTGCAACTGCACACGATGCGGCAAACGCATTTCGCAAGCGCGTCGCGCAACTCGTGCGCGAAGGCAAGGACGGCCCGCGGCTGCGCGTCTTCTACCAGGTGTCCGATGTGCCGCTCTTCACGCTCGGTGGACAGCATCTCGTGAGCCAGGCCATCGCCCAGTGTGGAGGCAGGAACGTCTTTGCGGCAATGACCATTCCCGCACCGCAGGTCAGCGTCGAGGCGGTGCTGGCCGCCAATCCGCAAGTGATCATCGCGGGAACCGATGGCGCAAAGCGGCCCGCATGGCTCGACGCGTGGTCCCGGTGGACCGCGCTCGACGCTGTACGTCATCACACTCTTTTCGCGGTCGACGCGAATCTGCTGCACCGGCCCGGCCCACGGTTCGTCGACGGTATCGCGCAACTGTGCCGGACGCTCGCGGAGGCGCGGCGTACGATTGCGTTGGGCGCCTATAATTCTTCTGCGGCCCGATTGAGCGGCACGATGAAATGAACAAGGCATTTACGCGCGAGGAGACACCCGACGACGACGAGGTCGAGGGTCCCGAAGCTTCGCCTCTTCCCGCAGGTTCGCGCAATTACATGACGCCCGGCGGCTTCGCGCGGCTGCGCCGCGAACTCGACGCGCTGGTGTCCAGGGAGCGTCCGGAACTCGTCGCAACCGTCGCCTGGGCGGCCGGCAACGGCGATCGTTCCGAGAATGGCGATTACATCTACGGTAAGAAGCGGCTGCGCGAAATCGATCGCCGGATCCGCTTCCTCGTTCGTCGGCTCGACAACGTCGAAGTGGTCGATCCCGCCATGGCGCGCGACGATGACTCGGAGTCGCGGGTCTTTTTCGGCGCCACCGTCGTCGTCGCCAACGCCTCGGGCGACGAGCGGACGATCAGCATCGTCGGCATCGACGAGATCGACACCGAGCGCGGCTACATCAGCTGGATTTCGCCGATGGCGCGCGCACTCCTCAAGGCGCGCGCAGGCGACGCGGTCACCGTGCGAACGCCGGGCGGCATCGGCGAGATCGAGGTTGTCGCCGTGCAGTACGTTCCACTCGACACCGACCCGGCACCCGCCGCGTCGCGCTGACGCTCCTTTCGTCAGACGCCGCGCGACCTTCCGCTTGTACGGGTTGACGCGCCGATCGTGCGCCTTCTATAGTGCGGGCACCCATGGCCATGGATGCCGAGCTTGCTGCGCTGGAAGAACGCGTTGAAACGCTCATTGCGTATGCGTGCGAACTGCGTGCGGCCAACGAGCTGCTGCGCCACGAACTGCTCGCTTCGCAGGAACGCAACCGCGACTTGAGCGCCCGCGTGTCGCAGGCGAGCGCTCGCCTCGACGCGCTCATTTCGAGAATGCCGGTCGAGTGAATTCCGCCACGACACGCACGATCACGCTCGACGTAATGATCGTTGGCCGCGAGTTCAAGGTCACGTGCAAGGAAGACGAGCGCGAGGAATTGACGGAAGCTGTCGCGATTCTCGATCGCCGGATGCGCGAGATCCGCGACGCCGGCAAGGTGCGCGGCACCGATCGCATCGCCGTGATGGCCGCGCTCAACATCGCGCACGAGTTGCTGCGTGAACGCCGCGCACCGTCTGCGCCGGGTGGCGATGCGGTGGAGTTTCCCGCGGCGGGTGCGGCGATTGACGGTGAAGCAGTCCGGCGTAGAATCCAGGCGATGCAAGCAGCGATCGAGCAGGCGCTCGCGGGACAGGAGAAGCTGTTCTGACGTCGTCGCCGAACGCGTTCGCTGATTTCATGTCATGGTTCCATCCCCTGCAGTGTTCGATCCGGCCTTACGTTCTTTGAACCAATGCTCTCGTAGCGAGGTTGCCAAGCCAATGCGGACCGGTGTGCGCCCCCACGCGGAAGCGCCTGATGGTCCCGGCAGGCGGCCGATCTTGAACCCAGGTTCAGGATGACCGGCCGGAACGGCACAGGCGGGGGACCTATACGGGGGTCAGAGCTGTAATAC
>JALYSS010000142.1 GCA_030854685.1 Pseudomonadota bacterium
CCGCCGGCTCGTAGTGTTTGAGCCACGACGACACGTAGACGAGCAATGCGAACGACGCCGAATGCGACTCCGGGAAGCCGTATTCGCCAAAGCCCAATATCTGTTGATAGATCTGGCGCGCGAACGCCTCGTCATAACCGCGCGCGCCCATGCCTTCGACCAACCGCTGCTCGAAGATCTGCAGGCCGCCCTTGCGCTTCCACGCGGCCATCGAGCGGCGCAGGCGATCGGCTTCGCCGGGCGTGAAACCGGCGGCGACGATCGCGAGTTGCATCACCTGCTCCTGGAAAATCGGCACGCCGAGCGTGCGCTCGAGCACGCCTTTCACCGCATCGCTCGGATAGGTGACAGGCTCGAGCCCCTGCCGGCGCTTGAGATACGGATGCACCATGCCGCCCTGGATCGGCCCGGGCCGAACGATCGCGACTTCGATGACGAGATCGTAGAACGTCTGCGGCTTCAACCGCGGCAGCATCGACTGCTGCGCACGCGATTCGATCTGGAACACGCCGATCGTGTCGGCGCGCTCGATCATCGCGTAGACCGCGGAATCTTCCGCCGGAATGTCCTGCATCCGCATCGGCGTCCCGTGCCGCGCAGACACCATGTCGAGTGCGCGGCGGATCGCGGACAGCATGCCGAGCGCCAGGCAATCAACCTTGAGCAGGCCCATCGCATCGAGGTCGTCCTTGTCCCACTGGATGACGGTGCGATTCTCCATCGCTGCGTTCTCGACCGGCACCATGCGTTCGAGCAGGCCGCGCGCGATGACGAAGCCTCCGACGTGCTGCGACAGATGACGCGGAAAGCCGAGCAGATGACCGGCGAGCGCGATGACGCGCCGGATCACCGGATTCTCCGGATCGAAGCCCGCTTCGCGAATACGGTCCGCATGGATCGCGCGACCGTCCCACCACGCGAACGCGCCGGTCAGCCGATCGAGTTGTGCGAGATCGAGGCCGAGCGCACGGCCGACATCGCGCACGGCGCTCTTCGGCCGGTACGTGATCAGCGTCGCGGCGAGTGCCGCGCGATCGCGGCCATATTTGCCATAGACGTACTGCATCACCTCTTCGCGCCGCTGGTGCTCGAAATCGACATCGATGTCAGGCGGCTCATTGCGCTCCTTGCTGATGAAGCGCTCGAACAGCATCTCACTGCGCGCGGGATCGACTTCCGTGATGTGGAGCGCGTAGCAGACGGCCGAATTGGCCGCCGATCCGCGTCCCTGACAGAGGATGTGCTGCGAGCGCGCATACGCGACGATGTCCTGCACCGTCAGGAAGTACGGTTCGTACTTGAGCTCGGCGATCAACGCGAGCTCGTGCTCGATCAGCGCGCGAACGTTCGCGGGGACCGTCGTGCAGCGAAAGGCGCTGTCGCCGCGCAAGAGAAAATCGGGGTCAGGGCCACGAAAAATGGGGTCAGAGCCGTAATATTTGGCACGCACCGGACTGCGCACAGGATCGCCATGTTGCGCAAGCCAAGTATTACGGCTCTGACCCCATTTTTCCTGACCCCATTTTTCGGCGTACCGGCTCGCGAGGCCGCGCTCGACGAGCTTGCGCAGCCACGACGTCGCCGTCTCGTCCGGCGGCACGATTTCGTCCGGGTATTCGTAGCGCAATTCGTCGAGCGAGAAGTGACAGCGCTCCGCGATCTTCATCGTCTCGGCGAGCAGCGCCGGCGGATAGACGTTCGCGAGCCGCGCGCGCGAGCGCAGATGCCGCTCGCCGTTCGGATGAAGCGCGTGCCCGCACTTCGCGAGCGGCGTCTTCAGGCGGATCGCCGTCAGCGTGTCCTGCAATGCGCGGCGCGCGCGCACGTGCATGTGCGCATCACCCGCGGCGACCAGCAGCAATCCGGAAATCCGCGACAACGCCATGCATTGCGCAAGGCGTGCAGCGTCGCCGGCTTGCGCCAGCAATTCGACGCCGATAAAGGCGCGGTCGGCAAACACGTCGCGCACCCATCCTGCATCGCGGCGCAGCGCATCGCCGATATCCGGCGCACGCAAATCGAGCACGGGCAGCCACAGCGCGAGGCAGGTTGCCGCGCGTTCGGCCACGTCGTCGCGCGCGAGCTTGTAGGTGCCTTTGGCCGCATGTCGACGCCCGCGGGTGATCAATTGCGACAGATCGCCATAACTCGCGCGGTCGGTCGCGAGCAGGACGAGCTTCATGCCGTCGATCAACGTAAACTCGCTGCCGAGGACGAGCGACAGGCCGGCGTCCTTCGCGGCGAGGTGCGCGCGGACTGCGCTTGCGAGCGTGCATTCGTCGGTCAGCGCAAGCGCCGAGTAACCCTGATTCTTCGCGCGCTCGACCAGTTCCTCCGGATGCGACGCACCGCGCAGGAACGAGAAATTCGACAGGCAGTGAAGCTCGGCATAGGCCGGCAACAGGTCGGGAGACGACATACCGCATGAATATACGGTATTCGGGTGCTTTTGGCCAACTCCAGACAGACCTTGACGTAAGATGCATCCCGCCACGAAGGGGCGCCGCGGCCGCTGTTCAACGCGTTGTCATTCGTCCCGTCCGTTCACGAAAACCCGTCGATATGCCGCAGATCGCCTTCGATCGCTTCTACCGCTACGCCGAGCTCACCGAACTGCTGCACGCGTTCGCGCGTGAGCATCCACAATTCGTCGCCATCGAATCGATCGGGCAGAGTCACGAAGGTCGCGACATCTGGGTGCTGACGATCACGAACGCCGCGACGGGTCCCGCGGGCGAGAAGCCGGCGTTCTGGGTCGACGGCAACATTCATTCGACCGAAGTCGCAGCATCGGCCGCGGCGCTGTACTTTCTCAACACGCTCGTCACGCAAAACGGACAGGACGGCGAGGTGACGCGCGCGCTCGACACGCGCGCGTTCTACATCTGTCCGCGCATCAATCCCGACGGCGCCGAATGGGCGCTCGCCGACCAGCCGAAATGGGTACGATCGAGCACGCGGGCGTATCCGTTCGACGAGGAAGAAGCGGCGGGACACGTCGTCGAAGACATCGACGGCGACGGGCGCATCCTGCAAATGCGCATCGAGGATCCGAACGGCCTCTGGAAGGCGCATCCGCAGGAACCGCAACTGATGGTGCGCCGCGACCCGACCGAGGCAGGCGGCATCTACTATCGGATCCTTCCCGAAGGCCGCTACGACGACTACGACGGCTTCACGCTGACGATCAAGCGGCCGCGCCAGCGGCTCGATCTCAATCGCAATTTCCCCGGCAGCTGGCGGCAGGAATTCGAGCAGATGGGCGCGGGACCGTATCCAACGTCGGAGCCGGAAATCCGCGCGATCGTCGAATTCATCGTCGGTCATCCCAACATCACCGGCGGCACGTCATTTCACACATGGAGCGGCGTGCTGCTGCGGCCGTTCGAGCACCTGTCGGACGACGAGATGGATGCCGAGGACCTGTGGTTCTATCAACGCACGGGCCGCAAGGGCACCGAGCTTACGGGTTACCCGGCGATTTCCGTCTATCACGAGTTCCGCTATCACCCGAAGTCGGTGATCGGCGGCACGTTCGACTGGATCTACGAGCACCTCGGTCTTTTCTCATGGGTCGTCGAGATCTGGTCGCCGATGCGCGAGGCGGGAATCACGAATTACCCGTTCATTGACTGGTTCCGCGATCACCCGATCGAGGACGACTTGAAGCTCTTTCGCTGGAACGAGGACAAGCTTGGCGGCGCCGCGCACCGGTCATGGAAGCCGTTTGCGCATCCGCAACTCGGCAACGTCGAGATCGGCGGCTGGGATCGATTTCATGCGTTCGGCAATCCACCGCTGCCGCTGCTCGAGCGCGAGATTCAGCGTTTCCCGCGGTGGCTGCTGTGGCAGGCGCTCTGTTCACCGAAGCTCGAGCTCGTGCACGCGGATGCTGCAGCACTCGGCGACGGCACGTGGAAGGTGACGCTCGTCATCCAGAACACCGGCTGGTTGCCGACGTACGTATCGAAGCGCGCGCTGGCGCGCAAGACTGTCCGCGGTGTCGTTGCGGAACTCTTCCTGCCGCCGGGCGCGAGTCTCGCCACGGGCCAGTTACGCGACGACGCCGGTCAGCTCGAAGGCAAGGCGTACAAGCATACGGGCGTATCGTTCTGGCCCGATTACAATGTGACGGATGACCGGCTGAAGCGCGAATGGATCGTCCGCGCCAAGGCGGGCGACACGATCGGCATCACGGCGCGCCACGAGCGCGCGGGGACTATCCGAACCTCCGTTGCATTGCGTTAGCTTCCAACCAATCGATCGATCGATCGCGCCGCATCACTGACCGCTGCCGCGACGATCCTCGCGTTGTCGAGTTGCCGGGGCGATGCCGTTTCACAATCGATGCGAGCTCGGCCGCATGAGCACGCGGGTCGGACAACAATACCGGGAGGATCGCGACATGAAGGGAACGAAGTGCGCAAGGCTGTTGGCCCTATTCGCCGCCGTTACGCTGCTCGCCGGCTGCGCAGCACCACCGGTCGAGCAGCGCGCAGGCCTCGACAGGATCGAGCACATCATCGTGATCTACGCGGAGAACCGCAGCTTCGATAACCTCTACGGATTATTTCCCGGCGCGAACGGCCTCGCCAACGCGACCCCCGCGCAGTACACGCAACTCGATCGCGACGGCAAGCCGCTCGCGACGCTGCCTCCGGTCTGGAAAGGGAAAGAGCCCGATCCGGCATTCCCACGCAACCTGCCGAATCGTCCGTTCCAGATCGACGCGCCGCCGATCAATCTGCCGCTTTCAACCGCGACGCGCGACCTGGTCCACGCGTTCTATCGCAATCAGGAGCAGATCGACGGCGGTCGGAACGATCGTTTCGTCGCGGCAACCGACGCCGGCGCGCTCGTCATGGGGCATTACGACGGATCGAAGCTGCCGATGTGGAAGTGGGCGCAGGAATACACGCTCGCCGACAACTACTTCATGGGCGCATTCGGCGGCTCGTACCTGAACCACGTCTGGCTGATCTGCGCGTGCGCGCCGATCGACCGCGATGCGCCGCAAAGCCTGCGCGCGCAGGTCGACGAGCGCGGGTGGCTCAAGACGAAAGCATCGTCGCCCGCATCCGTCGCATCGGGTCCCGCGGAGTTCCTCGCCGGTGAAGTCACGCCCGACGGATACTCGGTGAACACGACGCAGCCGCCGTACCAGCCTTCGCGCGTGCCGCCCGCAAAGGGTGGCGATCCGCGGTACGCCGATCCGGGCAAGCACACATTGCCGCCGCAGACCCTGACGACGATCGGCGATACGCTGTCGGCGAAGGGCGTGTCGTGGGTATGGTATTCGGGCGCATGGAACCTCGCCGTGAAGGACGGCATGCAGCCGCCAGAAGCCAGGCGGAACATCATCTACAACACGGCAAAGGGATCGCCGAATTTCGTCGCGCATCATCAGCCGTTCAATTACTTCCGGAACTTCGCCCCCGGCACGGCGGAACGTGAGCGTCACCTGCGCGATTACACCGAATTCGCCGCCGGCATCGAAAGGGGCGATCTTCCGCAGGTGGTCTTCTACAAGCCGCAGGGATCGCTGAACGAGCATCCGGGCTACGCGGATGTATTGTCGGGGGACGAGCACATCGCGGAGGTTGTCGCGAAGATCAAGGCGAGTCCGCTTTGGGCATCGACCGCGATCATTGTCACCTATGACGAAAACGGCGGCTTCTGGGATCACGTGCCGCCGCCGAAAGGCGATCGCTGGGGACCCGGCACACGCATCCCGGCGATCATCATTTCACCGTTTGCGAAGCGACGGCATGTCGACCATACGCAATACGATACGACGTCGATCCTCAAATTCATCACCCGGCGTTTCGACCTCGAGCCGTTGCCCGGCGTGCGTGCGGGCGCGGGCGACCTTACGCCGGCGTTCGACTTTGCCCAGTGAATCGTTGCGGTGCATCGCCGTCGCCTTCCGCCGATGACCGGCGGCGAAAAGGTCCGCATTCCCGCCGGCGTGTGGACGCTCGGGTTCGTCAGCCTGCTCATGGACACGTCGAGCGAATTAATACATGCGCTGCTGCCGCTTTACATGGTCGACGCGCTCGGCGCATCGGTACTCGTCGTCGGCATCATCGAGGGCGTGGCCGAGTCGATCGCGATGATCGTCAAGGTGTTTTCGGGTTACTGGTCTGACGTCTTCCGGCATCGCAAGCCGCTCGTGCTGCTCGGCTATGGGCTCGCGGCGGCGTCCAAGTTCGCATTCCCGCTCGCCCCGACGCTCGCCTGGGTCGTCGCGGCGCGCTTTACCGATCGTGTCGGGAAGGGCATTCGTGGCGCACCGCGCGATGCGTTGATCGCCGATCTGACGCCGGCCGACGTGCGCGGTGCCGCGTTCGGGTTGCGGCAGGCGCTCGACACCGTCGGCGCCATCGCCGGTCCGTTGCTTGCCGTCATCCTGATTGCCTATTTCGCCGGCAATTTCCGCGCGGCGTTCTGGGTCGCCGTCCTGCCTGCGGTGTTGTGCGTCGCGTTGATCGTGTTCGGCGTCCGCGAAAAAGACGAATGCGATCGCACAGCGAATGCGGGCAAACGCGTTTCCTGGCGCGACGCGCGGCGCCTCGATCAGCGTTTCTACATCGTAACGGCGATTGCTTCCGTGCTGACGCTCGCGCGCTTCTCGGAGGCGTTTCTGGTCCTGCGGGCGCAGAACGTCGGCATGGGTACGATCGGTGCGCCGTGGATCATGGTCGCGATGTCGGTCGTCTATGCGGCGGTCGCCTATCCTGCGGGACGTGCGGCGGACCGGGGCCATGCCACGGCGTTGCTATCGCTCGGCCTGGCAGCGCTGGTGGCGAGCGATATCGTCCTCGCGCTGGCGGCTGGCGCAACCGGCGTCCTGGCGGGCGGCGCGCTGTGGGGTCTCCACATGGCGCTGACGCAAGGCCTGCTTGCGGCACTCGTGGCGGCGACTGCACCGGCGGATCTCCGCGGAACCGCGTTCGGCGTCTTCAACCTGGCCAGCGGAATCGCACTGCTCATCGCGAGCGCGCTGGCAGGCTACCTTTGGCAATCGATCGGGCCGGCGGCGACGTTTTCCGCTGGTGCGGGGTTCACTGTCATCGCCTGGGTAGCGCTCGCATTTTTTGCGCCGCGCCTGCCACGCCTCGATGGCAAGCGTTGAACGCTGCCGCCCGTCGCGCTCGAACGAGGGCGGGCGTAAGCTTTCAGGTTGAACTCCGACTGAGTGACGACCCGTTCAGCGGGACCACGTTCCATCAACCCACCGCCGGATGGCGACATGGCATCCGCCAGGCACGCAAGGACGAATGCGCGATGAACGACCAGGCAAATCCCGCCATTCCGGTGCTGCAAGCCGCCGCGCACGCGCCGGTTGCCTTGGCGCGCCCGCTCTACCTGCGCCACGCGCCAGCGGTGCGCATCATGCACTGGACCAACGTCGTCGCGTTGACGCTGATGTTGATGAGCGGCCTGCAGATCTTCAACGCGCATCCGGCACTCTACTGGGGCAATTCGTCGTACAGCGGCCGACCGGCGTGGCTCGAAATCGGCGCCAAAGAGGATGCGCAGGGCAACCCGATCGGGTATACGCGCGTGCTCGGTCACGAGTTCAACACGACCGGCGTGCTCGGACTTTCGACGGACGGCGGACAGATGTTCGCGCAAGGTTTTCCGTCGTGGCTGACGGTGCCGAGTCACCAGTGGCTCGCGATGGCGCGCTCGTGGCATTTCTTCTTCGCGTGGATCTTCCTGATCAACGGGCTTTGCTACGTCGCGTACACGCTGTGGAGCCGCCATCTCGCGCGCGACCTGCTGCCGACACACGAAGACGTCCGCGGCATCGGCGCGTCGATCGGCGATCACCTGCGTTTCAGGCATCCGACCGGCGAAGCCGCGAAGCGCTACAACGTGCTGCAGAAGTTCGCGTACCTGACGGTTATCTTCGTCCTGCTGCCGCTGATCGTCCTGATGGGTCTCGGCATGTCGCCGCGCCTCGATACGCTGTTCGGCGGCTGGGTCGGCTGGTTCGGAGGCCGCCAGACCGTGCGCTCGATCCACTTCATCGTCGCGTGGACGCTCGTCGCGTTCGTGCTGATCCACGTATTCGAAGTGCTCGTGACCGGGCTCTGGAACAACCTGCGCTCGATGATCACCGGGCGCTATCGCGTACCGCAGGAGGACGTCCATGAATGAGCTTCGGCCCATTGGCCGTGCTGCAACGGAGGATCATGTGACCGACATCGACCATCGCGCAAGGCGCCGCTTCCTCGGACGGATTGCCGCGTCGATCGGCGCCCTTGGCGTCGTGGGCTGTGACCGGCTTTCGCGAAGCGAGTGGTTTCCGAAGGTGCTGGGCGTGGCCGAGAACCTGAACGGCAGCGTCGCCAAGCTCGTCACCGGGCGCAAGGCGATGGCGCAGGAATTCACGCCGGCCGACCTGTCGCCGTCGTTCCGCAGCAACGGCACCGCGGAGCCGAACAACCCCCAATACACGGCGCTTGCGGCGAATCATTTCAATGACTACACCCTCGAGGTATCGGGCCTCGTCGCGAAGCCGCGGCGCTTCACGCTCGCCGAGTTGCGCGCGCTGCCGAGCCGCACGCAGATCACGCGCCACGACTGTGTCGAAGGCTGGAGCGCGGTAGGCAAATGGCAAGGAACGAAGCTGTCGGCGGTGCTCGATGCGGTTGCGCCGGCGGCCGCGGCGCGTTACGTCGTATTTCATTGCGCCGATCCGATGAACCAGGATGGCACGTCGCCGTATTACGAGAGCATCGACATGGACGACGCCTGGCATGTGCAGACGATCCTCGCCTACGCGCTGAACGGGGAGCCGCTGCCGATCAAGAACGGCGCGCCGATCCGATTGCGTGTCGAACGCCAGTTGGGGTACAAGCACGCCAAATACGTGATGCGCCTTGAGCTCGTCGAGAGCTTCGCGCACATCGCGGACGGGAAGGGCGGCTACTGGGAGGACCAGGGCTACCAGTGGTACGCCGGCGTCTAAGCGGGCCTGCGCGCGATCCGCCAATGCCACCGATGCCCGGTTTTCCGCCGCGCATGATGGGTGCGCGAATTCGGTCCCGGATATCTGCATCGAACACTTTACGAACAGGACGTCGCCGATGATTGTTACCACGCTGACTGAAGCCTTTGGACTTCAGCATCCCATTGTGCTGGCGCCGATGGGCGGTGTTTCGGGCGGTCGGCTGGCCGCTGCCGTGTCGAATGCCGGCGGATTGGGACTGGTCGGCGGCGGCTATGGCGATCGCGAATGGCTGACCCGCGAATTGGGATTGGTGAAGGCGCAGGCGACGCGGCCGTGGGGCGTTGGGCTCATCACCTGGTCCATCGGTCCCGGCATCCTCGAGTTGGCTCTGGCGCATCGTCCCGACGCGCTCATGCTGTCCTTTGGCGATCCGCGACCGCATGCGAATGCGATCAAGGCATCGGGTTGCAAGCTGATCTGCCAGGTGCAGGGCGTCGACGAAGCGCGCCTCGCAGCCGAAGCGGGCGCGGATTTCATCGTGGCGCAGGGCACCGAGGGTGGAGGACACGGTGGCAGTCGCGGCACGTTTCCGCTGGTGCCGACGATCGTCGATTTCTTCGCGCCGACGCCGGTCATTGCGGCGGGCGGCATCGTCGATGGTCGCGGTCTCGCCGCGGCGTTGATGCTCGGCGCCCGCGGCGCGCTGATGGGCACGCGCTTCTATGCGAGCACCGAAGCGCTTGGCGACGATAGGGCGAAACAGCGGATCATCGGCGCGCACGGCAGCGAAACGACGCGCACGCGCATCTTCGACATCGTCCGCGACTACGCGTGGCCGGCGCCGTACACCGGACGCGCGCTGCGCAACCGCTTCATGGCGCGCTGGAATGGCCGCGAGGACGACCTCGTCGCGGTGCTCGAGACCGAGCGTCCCGCGTATCGCCGAGCGACGGACGATGGCGACTACGAAACGGCGATGGTGTGGGCCGGTGAAGGCGTCGACCTGATCACGAGCATCGACGACGCGTCGACGCTCGTGGTACGCATCGGCGCCGACGCCGAGGCGCTGATTCGTTCCGGCGCGACGTTGCTGCGATAATCGATGACGCTCGCAGGTGCGTCGCGGGCAAGTGCGACTATTTGACCAGCTTGCCCAGCGTGCCGGTGGCCTCGGCCAGCAGGTAGTAGAACGTCACGCGGCTCTTGTTGTGTTCGGACGAGACCATCGAGGCGTCGCGGCTGCGCAGGGAAATGCCGCAATAGTTGACGATGGCGTTGATCGCATCGGCATTGACGTTGCTCGTGAACTTCGCAACGTCGGCTGCATGGTCGCTCATGGGTCCTCCTCGTTCGGGATCGCGGGATCGATGGACACATCAGCACTGCTGCGCCGGGTCGTCTACGCAAAGAGGCCGTGCAGGAACCACTCGCCGTCGTCGGTGCCGTATCGGTGATCGCGGTAGATCCACACGGTCTCCCCCTGCGGATTCTCGGCGACGAAATAATCGCGGCGGCAATCGCGTCCGTCCCACCAGCCCGACTCGATCCGTTCGGCGCCGTCGCGCAGAATCCACGGCCTCGCTTCGAATACCACGCCGAGCGGCCGCGCTTCGTCGAGCAGCCAGATCGGACGCGGCGCCTCGAGCGCAGCAGGCGTTGCGGTCGGTTTCCGTGTCGTTTTCGCGTTGCGAATCGTCGTTGTCGCAGGCAAAGGCCAACATGTGGGCTTT
Source organism: Pseudomonadota bacterium (assembly GCA_030854685.1). Taxonomy (GTDB): domain Bacteria; phylum Pseudomonadota; class Gammaproteobacteria; order Burkholderiales; family Casimicrobiaceae; genus VBCG01. The sequence goes on from JALYSS010000142.1 coordinate 10,693, forward strand.
GGCGACTGTGGAGGGAGCGCGGGCGCAGGCGATCCCTCGCTCGCCGCGTATTCGGGACGATGCTCCGGTTGCGCGGCGAGTGCCACTACGGCGTGATCGCCGAGCCGCGAGCGCAGGCGCTCCACGAGAGGAACGACGACCGCGTCGGCTTCGTCCTCGG
>JALYSS010000147.1 GCA_030854685.1 Pseudomonadota bacterium
GTTATCGCCTGGTTCACGTAATCGGGCTCGCAACCGTCGACGCATACGACGACGAGCGGACGTGCGGGCCAGCGGTAGCTGCGGCCGTTGACCGAGATGGCGCCAGGAAGGGCGGTGCTCATCGATCATTCCCCCACGCTTGCGGCCGCATTGGCGTGTACGGCCGCTGCGCTGCCCCCGGGCGGGCGGAATTCGCACCTTGGGACGGCCCGGCGGTGCTCATCGCGCGGACTTGCGGGTGCGTGGCGACGGTACTTCGGCAGTGTGGTGAACGCGGTCCCGGCTCGCCATCGCATGGTCGTGGAGCGCGCGACCGGCAGCCGTGGCGTGCCGCGCGGCGATATGGTCGACGATCATTCGATGCTCGCGCATCGACAGGGGGAGAATGCCGGTCTGACCGAGTGCTGCGCGCCGGTGCAGGTGCAATTCGTTGACCAGCCGCCGATAGAGAAACGTCAGCTTCGCATTGCCGGCCAGTTCGACAATCCGGTCGTGGAAGGCGACGTTGGCGTCGTGGTAGCCGTCGACATCGGCGCGCGCGACCGCTTTCTCCATTCGCGCGACCAGTGCGCGCAATTCGCCGGCCTGCGCGGGCGTGGCGTTCTGCGCCGCGCGCCGGCCGGCGAATTCGTCGAGCACCGCCCGCAGCTCGAAAATCTGATCCGCCTCCTCGATGCCTATCTGGCGCACGAAAACGCCGCGATTCTTCTCGAGCCGGACGAGGCCCGATTCCTCCATCGCGCGAAACGCTTCCCGTACCGGTCCGCGCGACACGCCGAGCATCGACGCGATTTCGGTTTCGCGCAGCTGCGAGCCGGCCGGAAGGTCGCCGGCGAGGATCATGCGCTCGAGTTCGCGCTGGACGAGCCCCGGCAGCGAGTTCGTCTGCATCAGTGCGATCGGGTGGTCGTCGGCGACGCTCCGGCGGATCGCGCCGTCCGCGGTGCCGGAAATCGCGACGCCATTTGCTCCGGCCGGCTTGCGCCCTGGCGCTGCTGCCGATGAAGGAGTGGTTACCGGCGTGCCGGCCGTTTCCGATTGCGCGCGCCCGCGCAGTGCGTGAGCGGCGTTGGACCTGAACATGTTGCCATTAAATGCTGTTGGTTGTAGATTGTCAACAATCCGAGGGGAACTGCGATCCGCGCGACGAGCGAGGATCGCTTCGGGAACGGCGGCGGCGGACGCGATATAAAATTCGCCACTTGGGTTCGACCGGCGCTTGCCCGGTCCACAAAGGGCGTGCGGGCATGTTCACTATTCGATTGCTTTCAGGAGGATATCCATGAAGTCGAAATTGACGATGATCGTGGCTTGGGTGGTGGCGGCATTCGCGGGGGTCGCCCTGGCGCAGTCGAACGTGGTCACGATCTACGCCGCCGACGGCCTGCATGACGGCAATCCGAGCTGGTTCGGGGATCAGTTCGCGGCATTCACGAAGGCCACCGGCGTCAAGGTGCAGTATATCGAGGCGGGCTCGAGCGGCGTCGTCGATCGCATCGCCAAGGAGAAATCGAACACGCAGGCGGACGTGCTCATCACGCTTCCCCCCTTCATGCAGAAAGCCGCCGCCGATGGCCTGCTGCAGCCGTACACACCGAAGGAGGCGGACAAGCTCGCTGCCGGCGACAAGGACGCCAAGGGCCTGTACGAAGTGATGATCAAGAACTACCCGAACTTCATCTACAACGCGGCAGCGCTCAAGGAACCGCCGAAGACCTACGAAGACCTGCTGGACCCGAAATTCAAGAAGAAGGTCCAGTACTCAACGCCGGGCCAGGCCGGGGACGGCACGGCGCTCATGCTCCAGACGTTCCACGCGTTCGGCAGCAAGGAAGCAGGACTGGCCTATCTCGGCAAGCTGCAGGCGAACAATCTCGGGCCCTCGGCTTCCACCGGCAAGCTGACCGCGCTGGTGAACAAGGGCGAAATCTACGTTGCCAACGGGGACTTGCAGATGAACCTCGCGCAGATGCGCAACAACCCGAACGTGCGCGTATTCTTTCCCGCCGGTCCGAACGGCAAGCGGTCAGTGTTCTCGCTGCCGTACTACATCGGTCTCGTCAGCAATGCGCCGAACGCCGACAACGGCAGGAAGCTCATCGACTTTCTCCTGAGCGAGGCGGCTCAGCGGGAAGTCAGCTCCGTCGCGCAGGGGTTTCCGGTGCGAAGCGACGTGCATCCGACCGATGAGAACTTCAAGAAGCTGAACGCGATGCTCGAGGGCGTCGAAGTCTGGTCGCCTGATTGGGCCAAGGTGCTGACCGACTTGCCGGCTGACGTGGCGGCGTACAACAAGGCGATTTCGAGTAATTGATGTCCTCCGATCTCGTCGAAACCGCATCTGTGGTTTCGGCTCCGACGCGCGCCGGTGCTGCGCGCGCCAGCCGCAGCAGCAGCGGCATCGGGTTCGAGGACGTCACGGTCGCGTACAACGGCCTCGTCGTCCTCGACTCGCTGACCCTCGCGGTCAACCCCGGCGAGATCGTGGCGCTGATCGGTCCGTCCGGATCAGGGAAGACGACGGCGTTGCGCGCGGTTGCCGGATTCGTGCGCCCGACGCGCGGGCGGATCACGATTGGCATGCGCGATGTGACCAACATCGCGCCGCATGCACGCAATATCGGCATGGTCGTGCAGAACTACGCGCTGTTTCCTCATATGCGGGCCGAGCAGAACGTGGCGTTCGGGTTGCGCGCGCGGGGTGCTGCCGCCGACGTCATCCGCGAGCGCGTGCCCGAATGCCTGCGCCTGGTCGGCATGGCAAGCTATGCAAAGCGCTATCCGCGCGAATTGTCCGGGGGCCAGCAGCAGCGCGTCGCGATTGCGCGGGCGCTCGCGATTCGCCCGCAGGTGCTGTTGCTGGACGAGCCCTTGTCGGCGCTCGACGCGCAGATCCGCCGCTCGATGCTCGACGAGCTCGCGCGGCTGCATCGCGACCTGCCATCGCTGACGGTCCTTTACGTTACGCACGACCAGACCGAGGCGCTGACGCTGGCCGATCACATCGGCATCATGCGCGACGGCAAGCTCGTCGCGTTCGGTGACGCGCAAGCGCTTTATCGCTACCCGCCGAATCGCTTTTCGGCGGAGTTCCTCGGTCGTGCGAACCTGCTTCCGGTGCAGGCCGTCGCGGCGACTGCCGGGGGCATGGCGCGCGTGCGGTTCGGGCAGGACGCATTGGTCGCGCGGAATCATCACGGCCTTCCGGACGGCGGGCATTGCCTGCTGTGTGTCCGCCCGCACGACCTGCACCTGGAGGCGTCGGACGCGACGGGCAACGTGCTGGTCGCGACGGTGCGCAGCGTCCAGTGGCAAGGCGACATGCAGAATGTCGAGCTCGACGTCGCCGGCCATGTTCTGCGGCTCTCGTGTGCGCCGATGCACGAGCCGCCCGCCGCCGGCGCGTCGCTGACCGTGCACTTCAGCGCGGCACAGGCGACGCTGGTTGCGGAGACGCAGGTCCGTGGCTGATCTGGCACTCGGCGCGCCCCTGCGGTCGGAACGGCAAACCGGCAGTTTCTGGATCGCGCCACCGCTGCTCATCCTCGCGGCACTGTTCTTCTTTCCGCTTGCGCTGATTCTTCGCCAGGCGCTCGGCGGCGACACCGGCATCCTGTCGCTGTCGCACTTCGCCGACGTGCTCACGTCGAGAACGTTCCGCGATGCGCTGGTCCACACGGTTGCCATCGCGCTCAGTGCGACGGCGGGTTGCCTCGTGCTCGGATTCACGTTCTCGGTGTTGATCGCGTTCACGCCGTTCCCCGGCAGTCAGCTCCTCGCCCGCCTGATCGACACGTTCATCGCGCTGCCGACGTTTCTGGTCGCGCTCTCGTTCACGTTCATCTACGGCTCGGCGGGCATGCTCAACGAATCGCTGCGGGAACTCCTGCACCTCGAGCTGCCGCCTGTCGACTTTCTCTATTCGCAGTGGGGCGTGATCCTGTCCGAGGTGACCGTCTACACCCCGTTCATCATGCGTCCGCTGCTCGCCGCATTCTCTTTGATCGAGCCCGCGCAAATCGAAGTGGCGAGCAGCCTCGGCGCGCGGCCGCTGCGCATCATCTCCCGGATCATTCTTCCTGCGGCGCTTCCGGCACTGGTCGCCGGCGGCAGCCTGTGCCTGCTGCTGACGGTGAACGAGTTCGGCATCGTGCTGTTCATCGGCGCCAAGGACGTCATCACGCTGCCGCTGCTGATCTACGACAAGGCGATCCAGCAATTCGATTACACGACCGCCTGCGTCATCGCCGTCGTGAATGTCGCCTTGTCGCTCGCGCTCTATTCGTTGTACCGATTCGTCGTTGCCTACTTCGGAGGTCGACGTGCTGGTCTGGTCTAGAACCGGGCGCGCACTGACGTGGTTGCTGGCGGCGGTGCTGTTTGTCGTCCTCTATGGCCTGCCCATTGGCGTGATCGCGCTGGCGAGCGTGAGCGGCCAGTGGAACGGCGTGCTGCCGAGTCACTTCACGTTCGAGCACTACGCCAACGCTCTGCGCGGCGATTCGTTCGAGCAATTGCGCGCGAGCCTGTTCACGGGTTTCCTCGCCAGCGCCGTTGCGCTGGTCAGCGGGACGTGGGCGGCACTCGCCCTGCGCCGGCAGCCGCCTATGCCGAGACGGGTTCTCGACGCCGTGTTTTTCATTCCGAGCGCCGTGCCGTCCGTGTCGGTCGGCCTGGGCCTGCTCGTTGCCTTCAGCCATCCACCGGTGCTGCTGAACGGCACCACGCTGATCGTGCTGATTGCGCACTTCGTGCTGGTGTCCGCGTTCACTTATGGCAACGTTGCCGCCGGCCTTGCGCGACTGCCGGCCGATTTCGAGCAGGTTGCCGAAAGCCTGGGCGCGCGCCCGTTTTACCGCCTGCGCCGGGTCACGCTGCCGTTGGTGACCCCCTATCTCATCGCGGCGTTCAGCCTCAGCCTCGCGCTGTCGATGGGTGAGCTTGGGGCAACGGTGATGGTGTATCCGCCCGGTTGGGTCACGATGCCGGTGGGCATCTTCGCGCTGTCGGACCGTGGCGCGATCTTCGATGCCGCCGCCCTGACGATGGTTCTGGCGTGCACGACGTCGATCGTGCTGATTGGCTTGTCGCGCATTCCGACGCGGGCATCGGTGCGCTGATTCCGTGAACGGCGAGGCAAGCGCGAGTAGCATGACGCGGGCGGCCGCACGGCGCTTCGGACGGGCGCACGAGGCTTTGATGGCCGCGACATCATCGAGCATTGCCATGACGTCGACCGAGATTCGCGACCGAAAGAGGATGCAATATGGTGAACGCAAGCCGTGATTCCGTATTACTCACCCCGGGCCCACTGACGACGTCGCTTTCGACCAAGGTCGCGATGCTGCGCGACTGGGGCTCGTGGGATTCGAGCTTCAACGCCATCACCGCGGTCGTGCGCGAGCGCCTCCTCGACGTCGTCTCCGGCCAGCATTCGCACGTCTGCGTGCCGATGCAGGGCAGCGGCACGTTCTCCGTCGAAGCGGCCGTGAATACGCTGGTGCCACGCGACGGCCACGTGCTCGCCCTGATCAACGGCGCGTACGGCAAGCGCTTTGCGAAGTTGACGCAGATGATGGGCCGCCGCGTCTCGGTGTTCGAGACGGCGGAAGACGTGCCGACGACGCCGGCCGATGTCGAGCGACTGCTTGCCGCGGACGCGTCGATCACCCACGTCGGATTGATCCATTGCGAAACGTCGACCGGCATCCTGAACCCGCTGCAGGAGATCGCGGCCGTCGTCGCCCGCCATGGCAAGAGCCTGATCGTGGACGCGATGAGTTCGTTCGGCGCGTTGCCGATCGACGCGCCGGCGATGCCGTTCGATGCGCTGATCGCCGCGTCGGGCAAGTGCATCGAAGGTCCTCCCGGCATGGGTTTCGTCATCGCGCGGAAGTGCGTGCTCGAGCGCTGCGCGGGCAACAGCACATCGTTGTCGCTCGATCTCTGCGACCAATGGCAATACATGGAAAAGACGACGCAGTGGCGGTACACGCCGCCGACGCACGTCGTCGCCGCGTTCGCGGCCGCGCTCGATGCGTTCATCACGGAAGGTGGCCGGAGCGCGCGGCTGGCGCGCTACACCCGCAACTACGAAACGCTGGTCCGGGGCATGGGCGAACTCGGTTTTCGCGCGTTTCTCGATCCGCGCATCCAGGCGCCGATCATCGTCACGTTCCACGCGCCGGCCGATCCCCGCTACAACTTTCGCGAGTTCTACAACCGGGTGCGCGACAAGGGCTTCATCCTCTATCCGGGCAAGCTCACGCAGGTCGACACATTCCGAATCGGATGCATCGGCGCGATCGGCCCTCAAGAGATGCGACACGCGGTGAACGCGATCCGCGACACGGTGGTTGAAATGCGCATCGATCGCGTCGCACCGGTCGGGCCCGCGCGTGCGGCCGCCTGATCGCGACATCGCCGGTCGCTCGCCGACATCGATAATCTTGCCGGGCCACCGCGTTCACGCGAGGGACCGGTGACGTAGCGCCTCGAGCGCGCCGAACCCCGGCTGGTCGGGCCGGACTTCACCGTGGCGTATGAGGTAATCCAGCACGACGAGACTCGCGTCCAGCGTCACCTCGTCGGGACCTCGCGTGTGCGCAATCGTACGCGCGGCGGCGTCGAGGCGGACGCAACGATGCTCGATTGCCTCGCCATCCTGGTTCGCCGGAACGAAATCCGGCGGGAGCACGAGGTCGTGCACGAACAGCGTTTCGCGTTGCAGTCCGTCGAACGTGGGCTTTTTCGAGTGCACGACACCGGCAGGCTGCGCCGTGCGCGCGAGCGCTTCGCCAATGCCCGCTTCCTCCCATGCTTCCTTCACGACCGCCTGATCGATGCGCAAGCCCGCGGCAATTCCACCGCCGACGAGGTTGTCGAGCAAACCGGGATCGACCGCCTTGTGCGGGCTCCGACGCGCGAACCACATCATCGCTTCGCCGTCTCGCCGTACGACGCCGTTGACATGCGCCGCCCACGTGCGAACGCCGAAATAGCAAGCGGCGCCGCGCTCGATCAATAATAGTGGCGGCAGCCCGAATTCGGGCATGACGGCGTATAGCTCGTCGCGCCAGGCCGGCAGCGCACCCGCTGCGCGGAGGGCAAGCGCCACCTCCGCCAGCGCGGCAGACCGAGCTTCGCAAGTTGCAAATCGCGCATCGAGGATGACGGCGTCGAGTGCGACCCGAAAGCAGTCGAACGGCACGAGCCGCATGGCCCGGTCGTCGTCGACGAGACCGAGTGCCACACCCCCGACGAGAAAGGGCCGGTAGCGAACCGCTGGCGGCGCGAGGGCGTCGCGAAGCCGCGCTTCGATTGCGGCTAGAATTGAGCCGTCGATCACCATGGCATTCTAATCCGGCGATCGCAGCGAACCTTTCCATGCCAGCACGGATCCTCGATGGCAAGCTCGTCGCCGCGCGATTGACGAGCGAGGTGCGCGACCGCGTCGCCGCGCGCGTCGCGTCGGGCAAGCCCGTGCCGGGTCTCGTCGTCGTGCTCGTCGGCGAAAATGCCGCGTCGCAGATATACGTCCGCAACAAGCGCAGGACGACCGGCAGCGCAGGCATGCGGTCGCTCGCGATCGATTTGCCCGCGACGACATCGGAAAGAGAACTTTTGTCGCAAATCGATCGTCTCAATGCGGATCCGTGCGTCACCGGCATTCTGGTTCAATTGCCGCTGCCGAAGCAGATCGCCAGCGAGCGCGTGATCGAGCGGATCGACCCGCGGAAGGACGTCGATGGTTTCCACCCGTACAACATCGGGCGGCTCGTCCTCAATATGCCGACGCTTCGGCCCTGCACGCCCTATGGCTGCATGCGGCTGCTGGAGGAAACCGGTGAGAGCCTCGCCGGCAAGCACGCGGTCGTGATCGGGCAATCGAACATCGTCGGACGGCCGATGGCGCTCGAACTCCTGATGGCGCGCTGCACGGTAACGATCTGCCATTCGGCGACGCGCGACCTCCCGAGCCTCGTGCGGCAGGCCGACATTGTCGTTGCCGCTGTCGGCAAGCCCGATTTCGTACGGGGCGGCTGGATCCGGGACGGCGCCATTGTCATCGACGTCGGCATTAACCACACTGCAGAAGGCAAGCTCGTCGGCGACGTCGAATTCGTCGCGGCGCGCGAGCGTGCAGGCTGGATCACACCGGTGCCGGGCGGTGTGGGGCCGATGACGATCGCGACGTTGCTCGCCAATACGGTTCGCGCCGCGGAATTGCAGGACGCAGCCATGCTCCCGATCGCATGAAATTTCTTTGGCCGCAAATGCTCTGGTGGTTGGTGGTCGCGCCAGTCCTCGTCGCGGCCTACGTCCTGTGGCTGCGGCGTCGCAAGAAAGGCGCCATCCGGTACTCGAGCCTCGCGCTCGTCAAGGCAGCGATGGGGCCGAGCGATCGGCTGCGCCGGCACCTTCCCCCGGCGATCCTGCTGCTGTCGCTGGTTACGATGATCGTGGCGCTTGCGCGCCCCACCGCGCTCGTAACGCTGCCGTCGCAGCAACAGACGATCATCCTCGTGATCGATGTGTCGCTCAGCATGGGGGCAACCGACGTCGATCCCAACCGGATCACCGCCGCGCAGGCAGCGGCGAAGGCATTCGTCGAGGAGCGCCCGCCCAATGCGCGCATCGGCATCGTGGCGTTCGGCGCGAACGCAGCGCTCGTGCAGCCGCCGACCGAAGACAAGGAGAGCCTTCTTGCCGCGATCGACCGATTCGAGCTCCAGCGTGGCACGGCGACGGGCAGCGCGCTTTACGTCGCACTTGCGACGCTTTTTCCCGACGCGGGCATCGACCTCGAGTCGCTGACCTTTCCGGGCGGTTTCTACGGTGGCGCCGGGCGCGCCCGGCGGCTCGATCCGAAGAGCAAGCCCGAGCCGAAGGCATTCACGCCTGTTCCACCCGGTTCCAACACGACGTCGGTGATCATCCTGATGAGCGACGGCCGCAGGACGACGGGCCCGGATCCGCTCGACGCGGCCAAAGTGGCCGCCGACCACGGCGTCCGCGTCTTTACCGTCGGGTTCGGAACGGCCGCGGGGGGATTGATCGGATTCGAAGGCTGGTCCGTGTACGTACGCCTCGACGAGGAAACGCTCAAGTCGGTTGCGGACGTCACGCGCGGCGAGTATTTCTACGCCGGCACGGCGGCGGATCTTCGGAAGGTCTACCAGCAGCTGAACTCGCGGCTGGTACTCGAGCGCAAGAACGTGGAGATCACGTCGCTCATCACCATGGCCGCGACGCTTCTCGTCGTGATCGCGCTGGGGCTTTCGCTGCTCTGGTCGAGCCGGAACCTGCGCTGATCGCCGGTGTCGGAGGTGCCATTCCGGACACGGCTGGTCAATCGACGATCTGCGTCGGACTGGCACCTCCGACGGCACCTCCGACACCGGACTTGAGGTGCCACGCCTTCGGACGTGTGAACGCCTGGATGCCCATCGTCGAGAGCGTGACGCCGATGCCCGAATGCTTGACGCCCGACCACGGCAATCGCGGACTGACGCGATCACAGCAGTTCCAGTAGACGCTGCCGACATGGACGCGCGACAGGATGCGCCGCGCACGCGCCGCGTCGGGCGTATAGACGCCGGCCGTGAGGCCGTATTCGGTGTCGTTCATCAGCTCCACGGCTGCCGCGTCGTCCGCGACGGCCTGGATGCCGATGATCGGCCCGAAGCTTTCTTCGCGCATCACGAGCATCGAATGGTCGACCTCGGTCAGTACGGTTGGCGCAAACCAGTTGCCTTTGCGCTTGATTGACGACCCGCCGATCAGCAACGAAGCGCCCTTGCGGCGCGCATCGGCCACCTGACGACGCAAAACGTCGAGCTGCGACCGCCGCGTGATCGCGCCGATGTACGTCGATTCGTCCATGGGGTCGCCGATGCGGTAGCGCTTCACTTCGGCGACAAACGCATCGACGAACGCATCGTGGACCGATTCGTGCACGTAGATGCGCTCGACCGAGCAGCACGACTGGCCGGTGTTGTAGAACGCGCCGTCCGCGATGGCCGCTGCTGCCACCTTCGCGTCGACGTCGTCGCACACATAAACGGGATCCTTGCC
>JALYSS010000173.1 GCA_030854685.1 Pseudomonadota bacterium
TTCTTGACGGCGTCCTTGGCCGCTTCAGTCGCTTTCATCGCGGCGTCGCTCGCCTTCGCGGCGGCGTCCTTGGAAGCGTCAGCGGCCTGTGCGGCGGCGTCCTTCGTTGCGTCGGTTACCTTACCCGACGCATCCTTCGCGGCGTCGGCTGCCTTGTCGGCGGCCTCCTTCGTGGAGTCGGCTGCCGATTTCGCGGCGTCAGACGCCGCGTTGGTCGCGTCCTTGGCCGCTGCAGTGGCAGCAGTGGCCGCGTCCTTGGCGGCGGTAGCGCCGGAGTCAGCTGCGCTCGATGTCGCGTCCTTGGCCTTGTCGGCGCTTTGCTGTGCCTGCTGCCCGCACGCGGCGAGTGTGATTGCGAGCGCCATCGCGGTCAGCGTGGCGAACGTTTTCGTCTTCATGGATTTCTCCCAGAGTTCACTATTGAAGTCATGATCGGTTAGCGGAAGATGTTTCGTCGAGATGTCATTCCGCAACCGGTAATTGTAACAGATCCGAGGTTGCGCTGCACAAAAACCGCGACGGAAGCGACCGCCGAAGTGGGTAATCGGGGTCGAAGATGCAATACGTTTGCCGCGACGAGTGAGCACTGCGGCGCTCCGATGCATTGCATCGCCGACCCCGATTACACATCGCCGGCCTCAATTACAACAACCGCATCCGCCGCCGTTCCCACCACGCGAGCGATACGCCGCTCGCGACGACGATCGCCATGCCGAGCGCCGACAGGCGATCCGGGTGCTGATCGAACATCACGTAACCGAACGCGGTGGCCCAGACGATCTGCAGGTAAGTGAATGGCGTCAGCAACGAGGCAGGCGCCTGCAGATACGCATGCGTCATGCACCAGTGGCCGAGCCCCGCCAACACGCCGAGCAGCACGAGCGGCACGATGCCGATGGCCATCAATTGCGTGAGGTTGGTTGTCAACGGCAATCCGAGCGTCAGCGCGGCCGTGCCGACGCTCGCGCTGTAAAAGAGCGTCGTGTGTACCTTCTCGTCGAGAAGTTTTCGAGTCAGCAACTGATAAAGCGCATTGGCGAGCGCGGCGCCGATCAGCAGCACGACCGCCGGATGCATGACGGCGGAGCCGGGGCGCAGCAGGATCACGATGCCGACGAATCCGACCATCGCTGCGAGTTGCCGCGCGCGCGTCGCACGCTCGTGCAGCAGCGGCCATGACAGCAGGACGACGAAAGTCGGCGCAAGGAACGTGACCGACGACGCTTCGGCGAGCGGCAGGTAACGCAGACCACCCCAGAAGCCGAGCGTTGCGAGCAACAGGAACAGCGAGCGCAAGAGCTGCAGCGCGGGCTTGCGCGTGCGCCAGAATCCCGGCCCCGACCGATGCCACGCGAACGGCGTGACGACGAACATCTGGCCTGCGTAGCGCGCCCAGACGACGAGCCACAGCGAATGGTCACGGACGAGATATTTTGCCGTCGCGTCGAGCGACGACAGGAAGAATCCGGCGAGAAGGAACAGAAGCAGCGCGAGACGCAGCGAATGTGTGCTGCGTTCGATCACGCGCACGACCGCCGGGTTAATCGGGGTCAGAGCTGTAATAGATGAATTCGTCCATCACGCGCCTCTGACCCCAATCAACCGGTGCCGACGATACGCCTCCGCGAACGGCCGAAGCGCCGTTCAAGCTGCCTCCTGCATGAGCTCGCGCAGCACGAACGGCAGGATGCCGCCATGCCGGTAATAGTCGACCTCGATCGGCGTTTCGATGCGGCACAGCACGGGAATCTCACGCTTGCTGCCATCCTTGCGCGTCATCACGACTGTCAGCGGCTGTTGCGGCTTGATGCCGGCGGGCACGGCGATGTCGAACGTCTCATCGCCGATGAGACCGAGGGACTCGGCGCCGTCGCCCGGTGCGAATTGCAGCGGCAGCACACCCATGCCAACGAGATTCGAGCGATGGATGCGTTCGAAGCTCTTCGCGATCACTGCCTTGACGCCCAGCAGTTGCGTACCCTTCGCGGCCCAGTCGCGCGAACTGCCCGTGCCATATTCCTCGCCGCCGAAGACGACCGTCGGCACTCCTTGCTGCTGGTAGCGCATTGCCGCATCGTAAATCGGCATCTGCTCGGGGGTGGCACCGTTGCGCCCGTAGTACAACGTGACGCCACCTTCGATGCGCGTGCCGCCCTGCTTCATCGGCAGCATCAGGTTCTTGATCCGCACGTTGGCGAAGGTGCCACGCAGCATGACCTCGTGATTGCCGCGACGCGCGCCGTAGCTGTTGAAGTTGGCGACCGAAACGTCTCTTTCCTGCAGGTAGATTCCCGCGGGCGACGTCGGCTTGATCGAGCCCGCCGGGGAAATGTGATCGGTCGTGAGCGAATCGCCGAAGATCCCGAGCGTGCGCGCGCCGCGGATATCCGTAATCGCGCCGGGCGTCATGCTGAAGCCCTCGAAGAACGGCGGCTTGGCGATGTAGGTCGATGGTGGCCAGTCGTAGACCTGTCCGCTCGAGCCGGCGATCGTCGACCACATCGGGTTCGCGTTCGCGAGACCGCTATAGAGCCTGCGGAACGTCACCGGATCGCGCGCGTAGTTCAGGAGCTCGGCGATTTCCCGCGACGTCGGCCAGATGTCGCGCAGGAACACCGGCCCGTCGCGTCCTTCGCCGAGCGGTTCGGTGACGAGATCGCGGAGCACGGTGCCCGCGATCGCGTAGGCGACGACGAGCGGTGGCGACATCAGGAAATTCGCCTTGAGATTCGGATGGATGCGCGCCTCGAAATTGCGATTGCCGGACAGCACAGCGGCGCAGACGAGGTCGTGGCTCGCGATCGCATCGTTGATTTCCGGCGTCAGGTCTCCGGCGTTGCCGATGCACGTCGTGCAGCCGTACGCGGCGACATCGAAGCCGAGCTGCTCGAGATACGGCAAGAGCTTCGTCTTCGTCAGGTAATCGGTGACGACGCGCGACCCCGGCGCGAGCGACGTCTTGATGTGCGGCTTGACGGTCAGGCCCTTCTCGACCGCCTTCTTCGCGAGCAGGCCCGCGGCGAGCAGCACGCTCGGGTTCGACGTGTTCGTGCAGGAGGTGATCGCCGCGATCAGGATGTCGCCGTTGCCGATGTCGACGACCTTCGGCACCTGCGGCGCGATGCGGTCGACCGTCGGGCGGTTGTTCACCATTTCGACATAATCGCGCGGCATGCCATTGCGCGGCGCTTGTTGGTCCGAATCGGTGATCGCACCGCGGCCCGCGAGCATCGGCAGCGTCGTGTAGCGTTGACGAAGCCGCTCGGCGGGTTGCGAAAAGCCGTTTACGCTGACCGGCTCGCTGAAGAGCTCGGCAAAGCGCGTCGCGAGCGCCGGCAACTCGATGCGGTCCTGTGGCCGCTTCGGGCCGGCCACCGATGGCGTGATCGATGCGAGGTCCAGTGTGACCGTCCTGGTGTAATCGATGTCGCCCGCACGCGGCATGCCGAACAGCCCCTGCGCCTTGAAATACGCTTCGAATGCATCGAGTGCGGCGTCGCTGCGTCCCGTCGTGCGCAGGTAATCGACCGTTGCCGCGTCGATCGGGAAGAATCCCATCGTCGCGCCGTATTCGGGCGCCATGTTGCCGATCGTCGCGCGATCGGGCACCGAGAGCGTGGCGGTGCCGTCGCCGAAGAATTCGACGAACTTGCCTACAACCTTCTCCTTGCGGAGCATTTCGGTGACCGTGAGGACGAGGTCGGTCGCCGTCGCGCCCTCGGGCAGGCGCCCCGCGAGCTCGACGCCCACGACGTCGGGCGTCAGCACATAGACCGGCTGACCGAGCATGCCGGCCTCGGCTTCGATGCCGCCCACCCCCCAGCCGACGACGCCGATGCCGTTGATCATCGTCGTGTGGCTGTCGGTGCCGACGAGCGTGTCCGGGTAGTAGATGCCGTCCTTCGAATGCACGCCGGGGGCGAGGAACTCGAGATTCACCTGGTGCACGATGCCGATGCCCGGTGGCACGACCTTGAACGTATCGAATGCCTGCATGCCCCATTTCATGAACTGGTAGCGCTCGGCGTTGCGCTCGAACTCGAGCTTCATGTTGAACTCGAGCGCGCCGGGTGAGCCGTAGTGGTCGATCATCACCGAGTGGTCGACGACGAGGTCGACCGGCACCAGCGGCTCGAGCAGTTTCGGGTCGCGGCCGAGTTCGGCGGCGACATTGCGCATCGCGGCGAGATCGCACAGCAGCGGCACGCCAGTGAAATCCTGCAGCACGACGCGCGCGACGACGAACGGAATCTCGTCGGTGCGCGGCGCGTTCGGCGCCCAGTTCGCGACCTGCCGGACGTGCTGCTCGGTCACCTTCCGGCCGTCGCAATTGCGGAGCACGCTTTCAAGCACGATGCGAATCGATACCGGCAGCCGGGATACCTTGCCGATCCCCGCCTGCTCGAGCGCCGGCAGTGAGTAGAGGCGGCCGGGGGCGCCGGACGCGAGCCGAAATTCCTTCAGCGTGTCGAACAGATTGTGTGGCATGGTGTCTTTCCGGTTATCGAGGCGCGCGTCATGGCTTCCTGCCGTTCATGACGTCGCGCATGTTCATCGTCTGGCCGTTCGGCAGGATCATGTCGCCCGGCCGCTGCCCCGGCTTGCAGGGTCCGACATTGCGGGCGGTGATCACCATCTTCGTCTGCGACTGGCCCATGAGCGGCGGGTCATAGGTCGTGTCGATCTCCGTGCGGTACGCGCTGTTGCCATCGAGAACCATCGTCGACTTCGAGTGCATTTGGCTGCCGCCCATGTCGCAGATGAAATCGCCGGTGGCGCGACTGCCCGACAGCTTGAAATCGTGCTTGCTGCACATGCCTTTCATCGCGCCGGCGCCCATTTCGAACATTTGCTTCTGCACCGAGTCGTCGAGACACAGGGTCATTCGGTTCGGCCGGCTCGTCGGCGTCGTCGGCCGGCTGGAGGCGCGTTCCATTTCCCACAGGCCCGCCTTGAGCTTCGGGTAATCCTGCGCCGCCGCCGGCAGCATGAAGCCGGTCAGCAGGATGACAATCGCAATGCGCACGGATGACTCTTTCATTCCCTCGCCTCGCATTCTCGTCCCTTATCCCTGAACCATCAGATCCACGAATTCGTTGACCGGCGTTGCCGCGAGTCGCTTCGCGTCGAGCGCGACATCGAGGATCGCCTGTTGCTGCTTCGCGGCGAAGCGGCGTGCGAGATTCGTCCGAAACTTGTCGATCAGCAGCGGGATCCCTTCCTTGCGCCGCCGCCGATGGCCGATCGGGTATTCGACGACGATCTCGGGCGTCTTGCTGCCGTCATTGAATTCGACGGTAATGGCATTGGCGATCGAGCGTTTCGCCGGGTCGATGTAATCCTTCGAGAACTGCTGGTCCTCGACGCAGACCATCTTTTCGCGCAACGCGTCGATGCGCGGGTCCGCCGCGACGTTGTCTTCGTAATCGGCGGCGCTCAAGTGCCCGAAGATCAGCGGCACGGCGACCATGTACTGGATGCAGTGATCGCGGTCCGCGGGATTGGCGAGCGGGCCTGTCTTGTCGATGATGCGGATCGCCGATTCGTGCGTGCGAATCGTGATCTGCCGGATGTCGCGTTGCCGGTCGCGAACCATGGGATGGAGTTGCATGGCACATTCGACCGCGGTCTGCGCGTGGAATTCGGCGGGGAAGCTGATCTTGAACAGCACGTTTTCCATCACGTAACTTCCGTACCGCCGGTCGAACTCGAACGGCTGGCCCTTGAACAGCACGTCGTAGAATCCCCAGGTCTTTGCCGTCAGCACGGACGGATAGCCCATTTCGCCGGTTTTCGCGATCAGCGCGAGCCGCACGGCGCGCGACGTTGCGTCGCCCGCCGCCCAGCTCTTGCGCGAACCTGCGTTCGGCGCGTGACGGTACGTGCGAAGGCTCTGTCCGTCGACCCACGCGAGCGAAACCGCGTTGATCACTTCGTCGCGCGACAGTCCAAGCATCTGCGCGACCACGGCTGTGGACGCCACCTTGACGAGGACGACGTGATCGAGGCCAACGCGGTTGAAGCTGTTCGCGAGCGCGATGACGCCCTGGATCTCGTGCGCCTTGATCATCGCGGTGAGGACGTCCTGGAGGGTCAGCGGTTTGCCGGCGGCGACAACCGCATTGCGCGACAACCAGTCGGCCGTCATCAGGATGCCTCCCAGGTTGTCCGATGGATGACCCCATTCCGCGGCGAGCCAGGTGTCGTTGAAGTCGAGCCAGCGGATCATCGCACCGAGGTTGAACGCGGCCTGCACCGGGTCGAGCTGGTATGACGTACCGGGAACTCTCGCGCCGTTCGGCACGATGGTGCCGGGTACGACCGGTCCGAGCAGTTTCGTGCAGGCAGGGTACGAAAGCGCCTCGAAACCGCAGCCGAGCGTATCGAGCAGGCAGTAGTGTGCCGTCTGGTAGGCCTCCGCGCTCGTGATCGTGTCGTTCGCGACGTAATCGGCGATGTCGACCAGCACCGGGTCGGGCCTGGGGCGGACGCTGGAGACGGGTGCGGACATTCGGGTATCAGGGATCGGGTATCGGGTATCAGGACGGAGCGGGCCGCGCGGTTTCAGCTTCGGTTTTCGATCGGGACGAAGACACGATCTTCCGGACCGATGTAATTGGCGGACGGGCGGATGATCTTGCCGTCTTCGCGCTGCTCGATCACGTGCGCCGCCCATCCCGCCGTGCGCGCGATGACGAAGAGCGGCGTGAACATCGACGTCGGCACGCCCATCAGGTGATAACTGACTGCCGAGTACCAGTCGAGGTTGGGAAACATCTTCTTCGCGTCCCACATCACCTTCTCGAGCCGCTCGGCGATGTCGAACATCGTCGTGTCGCCCGCGGCGACCGACAGCTCTCGCGCGACTTCCTTGATCACCTTGTTGCGTGGATCGGATTCGGTGTACACCGGATGTCCGAAGCCGATGACGACCTCGCGCGCGGCGACGCGGCGGCGAATGTCGGCATCTGCTTCGTCCGGGGTCCCGTAGCGTTGCTGTACCGCGAACGAGGACTCATTCGCGCCGCCGTGCTTCGGTCCGCGCAGCGCGCCGATCGCACCCGCGATCGCCGAATAGAGATCCGAGCCGGTGCCCGCGATCACACGCGCGGTAAACGTCGACGCGTTGAACTCGTGCTCGGCGTACAGGTTGAGCGATGTGTGCATTGCCTTGACCCACGACGCGGG
>JALYSS010000210.1 GCA_030854685.1 Pseudomonadota bacterium
CGGGGGTCTCGCTCTCGGGGGTCTCGCTCTCGGGGGTTTCGCTCTCGGGGGTCTCGCTCCCGGCCGTCTGGCTTTCGGCGGTCTCGCTTTCGATCCCGTTTTCGTTCTCGCCTTCGCTGGCGGCCGAAGACACGGCCAACGCATCGTCGGTCGCTGCGTTCGCTGAAATCGCTTGTGCCGCTGCTGAGTCGGGCTGCGCCCGCGGATCGTCGACCGGTTGCAGCGCTTCGGCGCTGCGCAATGTGATCGTCGGAAGTCCCGCGGCCAGTTCGTCCGGCACACCGACGTCGTCGCTGCGGCCTGCGTCGAGCGCGATGATGTGGTCGTTCGCGTCGAACACCGCGCGGCAATGACCACAGCGCACCTGCCCTTCGCGAAGCTTGAGCTGCTCGGCTGTGACGCGGAAGACGGTGCCGCAACCGGGACAGCGCGTAAACGTGTGGTCGGCCACGGCGAATGCGCTCAATCGGACGTGCCGCGCCGTACGCCGGACAGCAGCACCCAGTCGACGTCGCGTCGCCAGAGCGCCGTGTCGAACCATGACGCGTACGCGGCGATCACTTCGTCGGTCTGCGATGAGAGGATTCCACAGAGCGCGACGAGGCCGCCGGGGGCCGTGCGCCCCGCGAGCGCCGGTGCGAGCAGCCGCAGCGGGTTCGCGAGGATGTTCGCGACGACGATGTTGAAGCGCTCGGGCACGAGCGCATCGACGAGCGAGAATTCGGCTCGCACAGCGTTGGCCTGTCCGTTATGGATGCTCGCGCGTATCGCTTGCGGGTCGATGTCGGCGCCGACGACGCGACCGGCGCCGAGCTTCGCCGCGGCGATGGCGAGTATGCCCGACCCGCAGCCGTAGTCGAGCACCGATGCGCCACGTGCGACGTTTTCAGCGAGCCAGAGCAGGCAGAGCCGCGTCGTCGCATGCGCGCCGGTTCCGAACGCGAGCCCGGGGTCGAGCACGAGGTTGAGTGCCCCGGCGTGCGGCGGCTCGCACCAGCTCGGTACGATCCAGAACTCGTCGGCGACGCGGATCGGCTTGAACTGCGCCTGCGTCGCGCGCACCCAGTCCCGCTCCGCCACGGCGAACGTTTCGAACGCGGGCGCTTTCCGCGCAATGGAATCTGCCGCCGCCTGCACGATTACGGCCGGCGCGACGCTCGCGTCGCAGAGCGCGGTGAGCCGCGTGGTCGGCCACCACACGGGCTCGCCGTCGACGGGATCGGCAAACACCGCCGTCTCGTCCACGGTTCCCGCGCGCGGGTCGATCGCTTCGACGGACAGCGCACCGGCGTCGAGCAACGCATCGGACCATCGGTCGCAGTCCGCCGCCTCGCAGTCGAAGCGCAACGCGAGAAAGCTCATCGCGCTGTCGGCCACGAAACGGCGCTGCTCACGTCGTCACTACGCCGCCTGCTTGCGCTTGGCGAGCCGCTCCTCGAGATAATGGATCGACGTACCACCGCGCAGGAATTTCTCGTCGAGCAGCAGTTCCTGGTGCAGCGGAATGTTCGTCTTGATGCCGCCGACCACCATTTCCGACAGTGCGACGCGCATGCGGGCGATCGCCTGTTCGCGCGTCCCGCCGTAGGCGATCACCTTGCCGATCATCGAATCGTAATTCGGCGGCACGAAGTAATTCTGATACGCGTGCGAGTCGACGCGAATGCCCGGGCCCCCGGGCGCGTGCCAGGCGGTGATGCGACCGGGCGACGGCACGAATGTCCAGGGATCCTCGGCGTTGATTCTGCATTCGATCGCATGTCCGCGGCGCACGACGTCGCGTTGGCGAAACCGAAGCTTCTGGCCGGCGGCGACCCGTATCTGCTCCTGAACGATGTCGATGCCGGTGATCATCTCGGTCACCGGATGCTCGACCTGGACGCGCGTGTTCATCTCGATGAAAAAGAACTCGTCCTCCTGGTACAGGAATTCGAACGTTCCAACACCGCGATAGCCGAGCTTGCGGCAGGCCTCCAACGCGCGTTCGGTGATTCGCGTCAGTGCGCGCGCGCTGATGCCCGGCGCCGGTGCTTCCTCGATGATCTTCTGATGACGGCGCTGCATCGAGCAGTCGCGTTCGAACAGCGAGACCGCGTTCTTGAATTCGTCCGCAAGAATCTGTATTTCGACGTGGCGCGGATTGCCGAGGAAGCGCTCCAGGTAGACGGTGCCGTTGCCGAACGCCGCCTGCGCCTCGGTGCGCGTCAATGCAACGGCAGGTAGCAGCGCCGCTTCCGTGTGCACGACCCGCATCCCGCGGCCGCCGCCGCCGCCTGCCGCCTTGACGATCACCGGATAGCCGATTGCGCGCGCGATTCGGATTACTTCCTTCGAATCGTCCGGCAACGCGCCGTCCGACCCCGGAACGCAGGGCACGCCCGCTTTCGCCATCGATACCTTGGCGCTGATCTTGTCGCCCATCAGCCGGATCGTGTCCGACCGCGGGCCGATGAAGACGAAGCCCGAGCGCTCCACTTTTTCGGCGAAGTCGGCGTTCTCCGACAGGAAGCCATAACCGGGATGGATCGCCTGCGCGTCGGTCACCTCGGCCGCCGCAATGATCGCCGGGATATTCAGGTAACTCTGTGCGGAGGGCGGTGGGCCGATGCAGACCGATTCGTCGGCAAATGCCACGTATTTCGCGTCACGATCGGCTTCCGAGTGGACGACGACGGTCTTGATGCCGAGTTCGCGGCATGCCCGCTGGATGCGCAGCGCAATCTCCCCGCGGTTGGCGATCAGGACCTTGTCGAACAGCTTGTCGGGACTGCGCGCCGCCATGCGAGTGTCTAGCCGATGACGAACAGCGGCTGCCCGAATTCCACCGGCTGGCCGTTCTCGGCGAGAATCGCCTTGATCGTTCCGCTTGCATCCGCCTCGATCTCGTTCATCAGCTTCATCGCTTCGACAATGCACAGCGTGTCGCCTGGCGTGATCGTGTCGCCGATTTCCACGAACGGTGCGGCGCCCGGCGAGGCAGACCGATAGAACGTGCCGACCATGGGGCTTTTCACCGCGTGGCCTTCATCCACCGGCGCGATAACGACCTCGGGGAGCGACGCCAAGGCGATCGGCGCCGCAGCGGGCGCAGCGGCTGGTGCTGCCGGCTGGAACATGACCGTTTGCTGACCCTGGAGCGGCGCGCGCGTAATTCGCACGCGTTCCTCACCCTCCTGGATTTCAAGTTCCGCGATTCCGGACGTTTCGACGAGGTCGATCAATGTCTTCAGCTTGCGCAAGTCCATGGCGTTGCCTCATGCGGGCGCCGTGCGTAGAAAGCGCGAAGTTTGCCGCAGATGACGGCGGTTGTCCAACAGATAGCTGCGGAACCGCGGGGATTGGCGCAAATTGACGCGAACGCGGGAACGTGCATCCGGCCGTGACGCGACAATCGTCAGCCCGATTTCAGGAGGGTCGCCAGCAAGTCATCGAGCTTCGCGTTCTTGATCGGGCCGAGTTGCGTGTGCGCTACGCGCCCCTGTCGGTCGAGAACAATGGTGAACGGCAACGCGGCGAGATCGTTGCCGAGCGATTTCGACAATTCGATGGCGCCGTACCCACCGATCAGCGCCGGATAGTTGAGGCCGATTTCCTTGGCGAATGCGCGCACTTTGTCGGGATCATCGACGGCGATGCCGACGAATTGCACGCCCTTGCTCCCATCGCGTGCCTGCGACTTCACGAATTGCGGCATTTCGTCGCGACAGGGCGCGCACCACGTGGCCCAGAAATTCACGACCAGGACTTTGCCGCGCCACTGCGAGAGCGCCTGCCGCCGGCCTTCCGAGTCGGTCAACACTATGCCGAGAATCGCGGACCCGTCGCGGGTGGCGTCGTTGCCCGAATGAACGAGGGCCGCGCCAATCCCCAGCGCCAGCGCGCCCAGGGCGGCGGCACCGATGATCAGCGTCCGGCGACTCGCGCGCTCGGGCCGCTGGGCGACCGGATCGGAGGGCTCGACCGACGCCGGTCCGGTGTTCACTTGAACCACCCCTTGCGAGCCGCTTCGACGAACTCGCCCGGCTTGCCGCCGCTCGCCGGCAAAACGAGTTGCAGTTGCTGCGGATTCGGTGGATAGCAGACACCAGCGTCGGCGCAACCCTGAGAATCGGCGTGGAGTGTAACGGTCTGGCCCGCCGCGGCTTTCGCGAGCGGCACGCGGACGACGACGACGCCCCGGTACGTATCGACGTCGCCGAAAAAGGCGTCGTGCTTCGGCTTGCCGGGCGGCAACAGTGGCTTGCCCGATGCGACCGGGTCTGTGGTGAATCGCAGCTTGTCGCGGTAGAGGTAATAGCCATCCGCGACGTCGAATCGGGCCTCGATCGTCGAGGCGTCGAGCGCACGCGCC